>JAYWEB010000021.1:0-15729 GCA_043779575.1 Chthoniobacter sp.
ACGGCGGCGGCCATGATGCCGATGGGGCCCGCGCCGGTGATGAGCACGTCCTCGCCGAGCACGGGAAAGGAGAGCGCGGTATGCACGGCGTTGCCGAGCGGGTCGAAGAGGCTGGCCACATCGAGGTCGATGCCGTGGCGGTGGTGCCAGACGTTGGTCATCGGCAGCGCCAGGTATTCGGCGAAAGCGCCGGGCCGGTTCACGCCGATGCCGCTGGTCTTCGCGCAGAGGTGGCGGCGTCCCGCGAGGCAGTTCCGGCAGCGTCCGCAGACCACGTGGCCCTCGCCGCTGACGATCTCGCCCGCGAAAAAGTCGTTCACGTTTTCGCCCGTGGCGATGACCCGGCCGACGAATTCATGGCCGACGACCATCGGCACGGGAATCGTTTTCCGCGCCCACGCGTCCCAATTGTAGATGTGCTGATCCGTGCCGCAGATGCCGGTCCTGAGCACCTCGATGAGCACGTCATTGAGGCCGCATTTTGGATCGGGCACGTCCTGCAGCCAGAGGCCGGGTTCGGATTTCGCTTTGGCGAGGGCTTTCATAGGAGCGCGGATTGGTAGCCGCGGCGGCGGGCCGCGACAACGGGAATCCCGATTATGACACGCTGCGGATGCGCCCGCCCGCCCCGCCGCAAACACCGCTTGCCATCGCCCAGCGGCCTGCCTATTTTCCCGCCCTCGTTTCGAGAAAAAGCGCGGTTAGCTCAGTGGTAGAGCACCTCCCTGACACGGAGGGGGTCACAGGTTCGAACCCTGTATCGCGCACCATTCCGGTCGGGCTTTTTGGTTTGGAGGAAGGGCAGGTTCCGTCTCTTATTTCCAGCCGCTCTTCACCGGATGCAGCGTCCATGCGCCGCTCTGGCGGGCCGTTTCGATCTCGGCGAAGCGGTCGCCGATGTGGCGGACGTAGCGGGTCTGCGGGCCGTAGTCGCGCAGGCGGTAGCCGAGGTGGTGGGCGAGGGTGGGTGGAAAAATCTCGACGTACATCGGGTGCGGCTCGGGGGTGGCGGCGACGGCCTCGAAAGCTGCGCGGGTCCAGAATGAGCCAGTGGCGATCATGCTCAGGACGACGCGCGGGTCGGTCCGGCAGGTGAGTTTTCTCCAGTAGTCCGGAAACGCGGGATGAGCGGCATGGGCGAGGTAGTGAACGCAGTTCGTGGCATCGACGCGGCGGAGGTGAAAGCCGAGGACGTCCGCGTGCTCCTCGGCGAGGAGGGCGAGTTGCCGCTGGTTGAGGTCCGCCACGAGCGGCAGGTGGTCGTACTCCGCAAAATGGATGTGCGCGTAGTCCTGCGTTCCGCGCCAGGCGGCGACTTCCCGGAAGACGCCGCCATAGCTTTGCCGTTCGCGCTGGTGATCGCGCGTCCGGAGCCGCGGGTCATCGACGAAGACTTTCGCCGCGTGCGGGATGGCGTCGAAATCCGCGCGCGTGCCGCCGCAGGCGAGCAGGATGCTCTCGGGTGGGACGCACTTTTTCCACCATTGCACCATCGCCATGACGGCGTCAGCGGGCTGGTGGGTGAGGAGGACGTTGAGGACGGGCTTCATGCGGAAAATTGGGCGGCGAGTGGAGCACGAAGCCGATCTCCTGTTTCCAGTAAGTCATCCGTGTCTGCGGCAGGAAGACCGGCTTCACCTCGGCGTCGAGGCCGATGACGGCGATCCTGCCCCGCCACGGAATGACGAACGCGCGGCCCAGCACCTCACCCGTTTCCGCATTCACGACCCGCGACCCGATGCTCCGCGCGAGGGCGAGCACGACAGCGCGGACGGTGCGGGTGAGGAAGGACATCGCGGGGAAAATCAGCAGGTCTCTAAACACCGAAATCGCGTGTCATCATGAGGGACCGAACACGTGGGCGTGGTTTTCGAAGCGGGATGAACCATCCCAAAACGATGTCATCCTGAGCGGAGCGGAGGCGGAAAGGCGGGCGCAGCGCAGTCGAAGGATCCCGTGGAGTCCCCAGCGACGTCGCTCGACATTTCACGGGGTCCTTCGACTCCGTTCCCGCCCACCTTCGCCCGCCGGGAACTCCGCTCAGGATGACCGAGTTTAGATTGTGATCCATCGACTTACCTTTTGGTTTCGGCGCGGAGTTTCTCCTTCTCTTTGTCGTATTCGTAAAAGGGCTCGCGAAAGCGATAGAGCAGCCAGTGGGCAAAGCCGGCGAGCGGCGAGTGGTAGCCGAGCCAGGCGAGGAAGGCGTTGTTGAAACAGATGAGGCCGGGGTAGTCCGTCCACTTCCGCACGAGGTAAAATTTCTCCTTTTGAAAGCGCGCGAGGTCGGCGTTGAGCGCGATCTTTTCAAAATCGCACCACCAGCCGCGCGACCGGAAGTATTGCAGGTATTTCACCCGCGCCTCGTCGATCTGCATGATGCGGCAGCACACGCGGTCGGCGGCCACGAGGTCGTTCGAGCCGAGGACGAAATTCATGTCCACCACGTCGCCCAGCATCGGGCCGGTGCGGTTCAGGCCGTAGCGGCCGTCGATCAGCGAAAAGGCGTGCGGCAGCCGGCGGTTGAACTCGTACATCGTCTCGGCGAAATACGGGTGCAGCTTGAGCCGCACGGTCGGCTCCTGGATGCAGCCCCACTGGTTCTTGATCGACATGGAGACCTGGGTGTTCATGTGAATCTTCGGCACGGGCAGGGTGATGAAAGCGTCGATCTCGCGCAGCATCATCCGCGGCACCGGCACGCGCAGCCGCCGCCAGCCGGCGCGGACTTCCAGCCACTCCCGCTCGGTAAAGCTCACGTTCACGATCTCCGCGCCGGTCTCGGCGGCGAGCTGGTCGATGCCCATGCCTTTGAAAACTTCGTCGATGGAAAAGCGGTTGTAGCCGCCGCTGTCCGCCTCGCCGATGACCACCCGATAGCCGCGTCCGATGAGGCAGACGGTGACCGCGCGCAGACATTCCAGCGAGGTCATCACGCCGGGGCGGAACTGCGGAAACGTGAGGTTCGGCTTGAGAAAGACGCGCGCGCCGGGCGCGACGGTTTGAAAGAAACCGATCTGCGTGAGCGTGGCCTCGATGACCGGCGCGTAGTCGGTGCCTTCGAGGTGCTGGAGGTGGACGATGGGGTTCGGGTTCATCGGCGGGTCAGGCAGTCTTCATAAACGCGGACGATGTTTTCGACCATGCCGTTCAGCGTAAAAAGTTCGTCGATCCGCCGGCGGCCCGCCGCGCCGAAGCGGGCGCACAGCGCGGGATCGCGGAGCAAAATCTCCAGCTTGTCCGCGAGCGCCGCCGGATCGCTGGGCGGGACGAGGAAGCCGCTTGCGCCGTCGGCGACCTGCTCCAGCGAGCCGCCGATGTTCGTGGCGACGACCGGCACCCCCATGCCCATCGCCTCCATGACCACGCCGCCGAACGGCTCCGGCTGCGCCGACGGCAGGACGAAGACGTTCATCGCCGCGTAGGCCGGGCGCGCGTCGGGGATTTCGCCGGTGAAGATCACGTCGTCCCCGAGCCCGGCCTCGCGAATGATTTCGTGCAGCACTTCGACGTGCGATTCGTTGCCCGGAAACGGCGCACCCACGATCAGGTATTTCGCCGTGATACCGCGCTTTTTCAAAATGGCCGCCGCCCGCAGCAGCACCTCCTGGCCTTTGCGGATGAGCTTGATGCGCCCGACACAACCGATCACCGGCTGCGTGCCGAGCCCGTAGCTCGCGCGGAATTTTGCCCCCGCCTCCGGGTCGGCGAGCGCGAACTCCGCCAGCTCGAAACCATCATGCACGACCGTCGCGCCAAACGCGGCGGGGAACTGCGCCGCGATCGGCCCCGACACCGCGAGGATGCGATCGGAGAACGCGCGGATGTAGCGCGAGTAGATCGCCCAGAACGCGCGGAACTCCTGAAACCAATCGCGGATGTGCCACACGCTCGGCACGCCCGCCAGCCACGCCGCCGGCCCGGCCGAGAGCACCACGCCGGCATTGGTGTGGACGAGGTCGATGCGCTCGCGTTTCACCAGCCGCCACAGCGCGAAAATGGTGAGCGGGAGATTGAGCAGGAAGGGGATCAGCCGCCACGAGCGGAAGACGCCGCGCGTGATGACGCTGACCTGCGGCAGGAAAATCACCTCCGCGCCCGTGCGCTGGAGCAGCGCCTCCAGCGGCCCGTGCTCGGGGAGCACGACCACGCCTTGAAAGCGCCGCGGATCCAGCCGCTCCAGCAGCCGCACGAGGCAGCGGCTCGCGCCGTAGATGTCCGCGCTGTTGTTCACGAAAAGGATGCGCGCCGGCGGGGCCGCGCCCGCCGGGGCGGAGCCGTTGCACTCGTCGTAAACGCCCACGATTTTCCCGACCATCCCGCCGACCGTGAAGCGCTCCGTCATCCGCCGCCGCCCGGCCGCGCCCATCCGCGCGCGCAACCCCGCATCGCGCAGCAGCGGCTCCAGTTTCGCCGCGAGCGCGGCCGGATCGCCGGGCGGAACGAGGTAGCCGGTCTCGCCGTCGGCGACCTGCTCCAGCGAGCCGCCGATGTTCGTGGCGATGACCGGCACGCCCATGCCCATCGCTTCCATGACCACGCCGCCGAACGGCTCCGGCTGCGCGGACGGCAGCACGAAAACATCCATCGCCGCGTAGGCCGGGCGCGGGTCGGCGATCTCGCCGGTGAAAATCACGTCGTCCCCGAGCCCGCCCGCGCGCACGATTTCGCGCAGCACCTCGAGGTGCGTTTCGTTGCCGGGGAACGGCGCGCCGACGATGACGTATTTCGCCGCGACCCCGCGCTTTTTCAAAAGCCCCGCCGCCCTCAGCAGCACCTCCTGGCCTTTGCGCACGAGCTTGATCCGCCCGACGCAGCCGACCACCGGCCCGTCGCCGAGCGCGTGTTCCGCGCGGAACGCCGCGCCCTGCCCCGCGTCGTCGAGCACGAACTCCCCGATGTCGAAGCCGTTGTTGATCACGCGCACGTTCCGCCGGTCGCTGAACTGCTCGCCGATCGCCTCCGACACCGCGATGATGCGATCCGAGAAACACTGCATCCACATTTGGTAATAGCGCCAGAACCCGCGGAACTCCTGAAACCAATCGCGGATGTGCCAGACGTGCGGCACGCCCGCCAGCCACGCCGCCGGGCCGGAGGACACGATCACGCCGGTGTTTGTGTGGACGAGGCCCACTTTTTCGCGCTGCAAGATGAGCCACACCCGCAGCACCGAGAGCGGGATGCCGAGCAGGAAAAACGGCAGTTTCCACGAGCGGAAAACCTCGCGCGTGATGACGCTGAGGCCGGGGAAGATGATCACGCGCACGCCCGTCTCGCGGACTTGCGCGGCGAGCGGGCCGTCCGCCGGCAGCATGACCAGCGGCTCAAAACGCCGCCGGTCCAGCGTGCGCATCAGCCGCACCAGTGAGCGGCTCGCGCCGTAAATGTCGGCGCTGTTGTGGACGTAGAGGACGCGCTGGGGCATCGCGGTCAGCGCCGACGGTGGAGGTTGCGCACGTAAAGGAACTTGCCGCTTTCACTCGGCGGGATCTCGGCCACACGTCGAATGGTGAGCTGCGCGCCGCCGCCGAGCACGGTTTCGAGATCGCGGCGGATGAGAGTGGACAGTTTGTCGAAATCCGCGTCGGAGAACGCAGCATCCATTTGCATCGCCAGCGTGTATTCTGCGGCGTCGGCCTGCACGAACTGGAATTTTCCAAGCGCGCCGGGATTATGCACCACGCCGATCAGGTGCCGGATATAAACCGGGCTGACGTAGGCGCCGTTCGCGGCGGTGATGACTTCGGAGATGCGACCCTCGACGCGCTCGAGCAGTGGGAGCGGGGAACCGCAGGTGCAGGTCTCCGTGCTCAGTGCGCCCATGTCGCCGATCTCGTAGCGGATGATCGGGAAGCGGCGGTTGTGCAGCAGCGTGGCAAGGATGCGTCCGGTCGTGCCCGGCGGGACGGGCTGGCCGTGGTCATCGACGATCTCGAGATGGACGCCGGTGGTGTAAATGTGGAAGCCGCCCGCCGCACATTCGCAGGCCATGTCCGCACATTCGCGGCTGCCATACTTGTTGTGCGTGCGCGCTCCGAAGACGCGCCTGAAGACGGAGCGATGTTCTTCGGTGACAGAGCCGGCGCAGGCCATGACGGATTCCATGGGCCGCATCTTCATCCCGCTTTTTTCGAGGAAACGTGCGAGCTGATTCGCGGCATCGACGTAGGCCATGAGATGCTTGATCGGCGAGTTGTTGAGCTGCCGCGCGTAGTCGCGCATGCGGGCTTCATCCATGAGGAAGGCGTTGAGCGGATGAACGTGGAGCAGCGTGTTGAGAACGCGCTTCGTCGCGGAATCTTTCGCGGCGTTGATGTCGCGCATCGAGCCCCAGAGCATGAAGAAAGGTGTGCCGAGCGGGAATCCGCAAAGGTGCTGCGAATACAGCCGGCCGGCCCGGCCCCAGTCGCGGAAATCCCGGTCGTGAATCACCACCGTCGGCGTGCCGGTGGAACCGCCGGTTTTCACCTCGACCCAGGAATAGCGCTCCTTTCTTTTCTCCCCGCGATATTCCGCGCCGAGCGATGGCTCCATGAGTTCGTCGAAGTGCGCGTGGATGTCCTCCTTCCGCAGGATCGGGAAGGCGGACAGTTCCGGCGAGGCGACGCGCTCGCGGAAATACGGGACTTCCCTCACCGCATGCTGCAGCAGCGCGTCGAGGCGCCTGGCGTGCAGAGTGTTCAGCCGCTCCGCAGGCCAGCGCCCGGCGGCCAGAAATTCGCGGTAGTGACTGCGCAGCCCGGAACCGAGGAGGTCGTGGGCGAGCAGGAACGCGGGTTGGCGCCAGTTCATGCCAGCTCGATGTGTCCTTTCCAGCCGGGCGACGGAATGAAGCGATGAAGCACCGGAAGCGCGTCGAGCCCGGACTCGGAGCGCACTCCGTTCAAAGTGACGGCGAATTTTTCCGGCTCAAAGGCAGTGAACGGGGCGTGGGGAAAACGCCGGTAATGCGCGAGCAGTCGGATTTTTCGCACATCGAAGCCCATGAGTTTCGCCATCGCGAAGTCGATGAGGAAGGGATTGCGCGAGGCGAGCAGCGCGTTGGCCCGCACTGGCAGTGGCTGGAGCGGGCCGTTGCCCTCGCCGGCAATGAGGCCATCCATGATGGAGCAGACCTGCCGTTGCGGAGCGGAGCGGAGCGGGCCGCCGTCGGCGTGGGCGAAGAGGATGATCATGTTCAGGTCATAGACCATCCGCCAGATCGAGTCGTTGCCATACCAGGAGCCGGAGCCCACGTAAAAGGTGCCGCCGAGATTTTCCTTCGTGCCCACGGTCTTGATGCCGCGCACTTTCTTGACCACCTCCCACCCGCGTTTGAGCAGCTTAAAAACGACCCTCGATTTTTTCTGGAACCGCTCGCGCAGCCGCGCCTGCCAGTAGATCCAGCGCGAGACGTCGTCGGGAAATTCGTCGCCGCCCTGCGAGGGAAAGCCGAGCTGATGATGGACGAGATGCGCCTTCGAGCCGTTGATGCCGACGAGGTTTTTCAGCGCTCCGGTGACGCCGGTTTTCTGGTGCGTCTTCATCTTCGGCAGGTTGATGAAAAGGTCCGCCTCCAACACGGTTTTCGCGATGAGATAGCGATGCACGCCTTTGCGATGCACGCTTACGGTTTCCGCAGGATCGTAATCGGAGACGCGGAATGAATCCGCATTGTGGCTCACTTCCTCGAGCAGGCTGGTGTGGTCGATGACGATCTCGCTGTAGCCAAGCGGATCGCCGGGGTGCGAGGAATCCAGTTCCATGAAGCCGTCCTTCGGCGTCCAGCGCTCGCGCCTCAAATCCAGAAACTGCACGATGGTACCGCGATATTTTTCCATCAGCCGTTCCACGCCCGTCTGCCGGATGAGGGCCGCCCAGTCGCACGTCTGCAGCGGCACATCGCCGACGGTGATTTTTTCGACACCGGGATATTTCGCCCGGCACGCCTCGATGCATGCCTCGATGAGCGCCGTGCTCGTGACCAGCGCCGCGATGGGAAATTCGGCATGCTCCTCGTGCTTCACCCAGTTCGGCTTGAGCACGATCCGGCGGAAATCGCCGTCCGGCAGATTGCGCAGAATGAACGACTCGGGGTCGGTATCATGCCCGAGGGCAATGTCGATTTCGTTCATCAGGGAGCGCGGAAATTAGCGGTTTGAAGCCGCTTGTAAATCAGGCAACGTCGCTGGGGTGAGCGCCGATCCAAATACCATTCCCGACCAAGACACTTTCATGGAGTGCTATCGCGGGCGGCAGGGCTGGCTGCACCACGCGGCCTACATGCGGATGGCGAAAGTGCTGCTCGCACTCACGCTTTGCCGCCGGGCGGGGATCAGTTTGGCGGGCAAAGACATCCTCGACTACGGCTTCGGCGCGGGAACTTTTTTCCGCTACTGCCCGCCGAGCAGCCGGCTGTTTGGCGTGGAGATCGATCCGCAGAATGTGGGCGCTGTCCGCGAGATGCTGCGGGAGCGCGGGCGTGAAAACGCGGATTTGCGGACGATTGAAATCGAGCATTGGGAAAGCCACGCGCTGCTCGGCCGGCAGTACGACGTGATTCTTTGCAGCCACGTCCTGGAGCACCTGCCCGACCCCGTGGGCTTTATGAAAAAAATGCGCGAATGCCTCACGCCGACGGGCGTTTTCCTCGGGCTGGTGCCGCTGAACGAACGCATCATGGATCCGCATCACGTCCAGCGGCTCGACCGCGCGAAGATCCACGCTTTCAACGAGGCGGCGGGCCTGCGCGTGCAGAAGTACATCGAAGCCGATCCGTGGCTTTACTGGTTTCAGCCGGTCTTCACGCACGAGAGCGGGATGATTCACAAACTGGCGCAAGGCGTGAGCCTCGCGCTCGGTCTGCCGGCCACGCTGCTCGGGGCCGACGCGTGGTTTGCGCTCTCGAAAATGTACGCCGCGCTCAGCCGGTCGCGGCCCACGCAGGCGGCGTTTGTGTGCGGGCGCGCGTGATTTATTTTCTCTCCCGATTTTGAAAATCGCGCTCGCTCAGATCAACACGACGGTCGGCGATCTCGCGTGCAACGAGGTGAAAATCCTGGACGCGTACCGGCGCGGCGTGGAGGCCGGAGTGGAGCTGGTCGTGTTTCCCGAGCTGGCGGTCAGCGGCTATCCGCCGCGCGATCTGCTGCACAAAAGCCGCTTCATCCCGGACAATCTCGCCGTGCTCGAACGGCTCGCCGCGGCGTGCGGCGAAACGGCGATGCTCGTCGGCTACGTGGGGGCGAACGACGTGCGCCCCGGACGCGAAGCAGTGAACGCGGTCGCGCTTTTGCAGCATGGGAAAATCCTCGCGACACGCGCGAAGACGCTCCTGCCGACGTACGATGTCTTCGACGAAGACCGCTACTTCGAGCCGGCATGTGAGAACGCGGTCGTGGAATTCAACGGGCGCAAAATCGGGCTGACCGTCTGCGAGGACGTGTGGAATGACGAGGGCTTCTGGCAGGACCGGCGCTACCGCCGCAACCCCGCGCGCGAGCTCGCCGCGGCGGGTGCGGAAATCCTTTTCAACGTCTCCGCCTCGCCGTGGCATCTCGGCAAAAACCGCACGCGCCACGAGATGCTCTCCAGCCTCGCCGCGGCGACGAAATGCCCGCTCGTGTATTGCAATTCTGTCGGCGGAAACGACGAGCTGATCTTCGACGGGATGAGCCTCGTCTTTGGCCGCGGCGGGCAGCTCATCGCGGAGGGCGCTGCGTTTCGCGAGGATTTCATCGTGGTTGAAACGGACACCGCGCCTGCGCTCACGCCGTTGCCCATCGGCGACGAGGAGAAGCTCTATCGCGCGCTCGTGCTCGGCTTGCGCGACTACCTGCACAAGTGCGGCTTCAAGTCCGCAGTGCTCGGCCTGAGCGGCGGCATCGACTCCGCGCTCACCGCCGTCATCGCCGCCGAGGCGCTCGGCGCGGAGAACGTGCGCGGCGTTTCGCTCCCCTCGCAGTACTCGTCGCCGGGCAGCCTCGATGACGCGCGCCTGCTCGCGGAAAACCTCGGCATCCAGTACGACGTGATCCCGATTCAGCCGATGTTCCTCGCGGCGAAAGCGCAGCTCGCGGGAGTTTTCGCGGGCCGCGCGGAGGACACGGCGGAGGAAAATATCCAGGCGCGGCTGCGCGCCGTGATCCTGATGGCGATGTCGAACAAGTTCGGCTCGCTGCTGCTTACGACCGGCAACAAAAGCGAACTCGCCGTGGGCTACTGCACGCTCTACGGCGACATGTGCGGCGGCCTCGCGGTCATCAGCGACGTGCCGAAAACGATGGTCTATCGGCTCGCCGAATGGATCAACCGCGAGCGCGAAATCATCCCGCGCGACACGATCACGAAGCCGCCATCCGCCGAGCTGCGGCCCGACCAGACGGACCAGGATTCGCTCCCGCCGTACGAAGTGTTCGACGCGATTCTCGAAGCCTACGTCGTCGAGGGAAAATCCCGCGCCGAGATCGTGTGCGCCGGTTTCGACGAGGCGACCGTCGGGCGCATCGTCCGGCTCATCGACCTCAATGAATACAAGCGCCGCCAGGCCGCGCCGGGATTGAAGGTGACGAGCAAAGCGTTTGGCGTCGGGCGGCGCATGCCCATCGCGCAGCGCTACCGCGAGCCGTGAGGAAGAACGGAAAGCTGTTCGTTCATTCGGAAACTGGCGCCGGTGGATGGCGTCGCTCCGCGCGCCATGTCTTTTCCGCGCCGAAGGCCCATCTTTCAAAGTGGCGCTGCCGCGCGGGTTTTGAGCATGGCGCGCGGAGCGACGCCATCCACCTTGCCCTCAATTACGTCGTCCGCGCGAGGGCTGCTGCCGCCTTTTTCTCCGACCGCCCGCGCCAGACGAAGGTCGGCTTTTCCACGCGAAAGGTCTGCCGCTCGGCTGGGCTCGCCGCGGTGTAGATCGCGTAGCTCAGCGGGCGCGGCCAATAGACGCCCGCGAGCAGGCGGCGGAGGCGGAATTCGAGCATCCAGAGCGGCGCGAGTTTTTGCACCCAGGCCGGTGCGCTTTCCCGCAGGCGGATTTGCTCGGCGACGGCGTCCGGCCCCAGAATCAGATTTTCGCCGGTGTCGGTCGAGGTGCTGACGAAATGTTTGAGCAGCGCCATTTTGACTTTCTTCCGCAGCAGCTCCAGCACCCACACGGCATCGCCGGTCGCACGCCAGTCATCGCTGAAAAAAAGGCCGTGCTTTTCCAGCAGGCTGCGCCGGAAAAAAGTGGCCGCGGTGAAGACGCCGAGCGTGCAGACGTGGGTGTGGTGGAGCTTGGGCAGGACGACCGGACGGCTGCACAGGTAGCCGCCTTTTTCATCCACGACCACGACATCGCCGAAGACGATGTCCACATCGGGATGCGCGGAAAAAAACTCCCCCACCGCCGTGAGCGTGCCGGGCAGGTACTGCTCGTCGCAGTTCAGATACGCGACGATGTCGCCGGTCGCGCGCCGCAGCCCGCGGTTGATCGCGTCGTACATCCCGCGGTCTTTCTCCACATGGAGCGCGAGCGATTTCTGCCCCGCGGCCCACGCCTCGAGGGCCGGCCCCGTCCCGGCATCCTGCACGATGTGCTCCAACTGTACGCCCGTCTGGTCCGCGATGGAGGTGGCGCAGAGCTTCAGCCAGTCGAGTTGGCGGAAGCTCGGGGTGATGATGGAAAATGTTGGTCGCATCGGAATGGCGAAGCTGATGGGAAACTGGAGCGCGCGCAAGAAAACGCCCGCGGTGGACTGCCAGACGCTTTGCGCTTTACTGCTCGCGAAGGTCAAATATGGTGCGCGCTCCCCCGTCACTGCCGTCCCCGAAACAATCTGAAAACATCCGCATGAGCGTCGCACTCGTCACTGGTTCCGCCGGCCTGATCGGCTCCGAAACCTGCCTCCGCCTCCACGCCGAGGGCCTTGAAATCGTGGGCGTGGACAATGACATGCGGGCGCGCTTTTTCGGCCCCGAAGCCTCGACCGCCGGCACGCGCCGCGACCTTGAGAGCCGCCTGAAAAACTACACTCACGCCGAGATCGACATCCGCGACTTTGCGGCGGTGAAGAAACTTTTCGAGACTTACGGCGCGGCCATCACGGTCGTGGTGCATACCGCCGCACAGCCCTCGCACGACTGGGCCGCGCGCGAGCCGCACACGGATTTCGAGGTGAACGCGGTGGGCACGCTGAACCTGCTCGAAGCCACGCGGCAGCACTGCCCGGATGCCGTCTTCATTTTCACCAGCACCAACAAAGTGTACGGCGACACGCCGAACCGGCTGCCGCTCATGGAGCTGGAAAAGCGCTGGGAAATCGACCCGGCGCACCCCTACCACGAAGGCATCGACGAAAGCATGTCGATCGACCAGACGAAGCATTCGCTTTTCGGCGCGAGCAAGGTCGCGGCGGACATTCTCGTGCAGGAATACGGACGTTACTTTGGCATGAAGACGGGCGTCTTTCGCGGCGGCTGCCTCACCGGCCCGGCGCATGCCGGCACGGAGCTGCACGGCTTTCTCGCCTACCTGATGAAATGCACCGTCACCGGCAAACCCTACCGGATTTTCGGCTACAAGGGGAAGCAGGTGCGCGACAACATCCACAGCCACGATCTCGTCGAGGCGTTCTGGCATTTCGTGCAGGCTCCGCGCGCTGGCGAAGTCTATAACCTCGGCGGCAGCCGCCACTCGAATTGCTCGATGCTCGAAGCCATCGACATCTGCGAGCGGCTGAGCGGGCGGAAGCTGGACTGGACTTACATCGAGGACAACCGCATCGGCGACCACATCTGGTGGGTCAGCGACGTGCGGAAATTTCAGCGCGATTTTCCGGGGTGGAAATACCGCTACGGGATCGGGGAGATATTGCGCGAAATCCATGACGCCTGCTCCGCCTAGCGATCCCGGTTTGCCGAAGCTCACGCTGCTCAGCGTCGTCATTCCGGCGCGCGACGAGGAGGGTTGCATCGCGTCCACCGTTGAGCATCTGCATGTCGAACTGAAGCTCCGCGGAGTGCCACACGAAATCATCGTCGTCGATGACGGGAGCAGCGACGGCACTTGGAAAATCCTCGGCGAAGTCGCCGCGAACATGCCGGAACTCCGCCCTGTGCAAAACGACGGCCGGCACGGCTTTGGACGCGCGATCATCCACGGACTCGATCACATGAAGGGCGACGCCGCCGTGATCATGATGGCCGATGAGTCCGACGACTGCCGCGATGTGGTGCGCTACTGGGAAAAGCTCAACGAAGGCCACGACTGCGTGTTCGGCAGCCGCTTTATGAAAGGCGGCGGAGTGATTGACTACCCGCGCCTCAAGCTCCTGATGAACCGGCTCGCGAACTTTTTTCTGCGCGTGCTTTTCAACATCAAGCTCAACGACACGACCAACGCCTTCAAAGCCTACCGCAAGACCGTCATCGACGGCTGCCGCCCGCTGATCGCGCCGCATTTCAATCTCACCGTGGAACTGCCGCTCAAGGCGATCGTGCGCGGCTATTCGTGGACGGTCATGCCCATCACCTGGCGCAACCGCCGCCACGGCGAGGCCAAGCTCAAGCTCAAGGAAATGGGCAGCCGCTATCTTTTCATCTGCCTGTATGTGTGGCTGGAGAAATACTTCAGCCGCGGAGACTATCGAAAACCATGAGCGCCGCCCACGACCCCGCCGATCTCCAGCGCATTTACGACGCGCGCTTTTCATCGAGCGTGGAGTATCGCAAGCAAGTCTGGGAGGTGCTTTGCGGCGATTGGTTCCAGCGTTTCGTGGGGGAAAAGGAGACGATCCTCGACCTAGGCTGCGGCTATGGCGAATTCAGCAACGCGATTCGCGCGGGAAAAAAATATGCGATGGACTTGAACCCCGATGCGCCGCGGCACCTCGGGGCGGACGTGGAGTTTCTGCTTCAGGATTGCTCTGCGCTCTGGCCGTTGGCCGACGGTTCGCTCGATGTCGTTTTCACGAGCAATTTTTTTGAGCATCTGCCGGACAAGGTGACGCTGGGCCGGACGCTGGATGAAATCCGGCGCTGCCTGAAACCGGGCGGACGTCTCGTGGCGATGGGGCCGAACATCAAGCATCTGCCCGGCGCGTATTGGGATTTTTGGGATCACTATGTCATCCTCACCGAGCTTTCCCTGCGCGAAGCGCTGGAGACGCGCCGCTTCCGCGTGGATCTGTGCCTCGGAAAATTCCTGCCCTACACGATGGCCGGCGGCCCGCGCTACCCGCTCGCCCTGCTCCGCGCGTACCTGAAGATGCCGCTGGCGTGGAAATTTTTTGGGAAGCAGTTTCTCGTCGTGGCGAGCGTGTAATTCGCATGGTGAGACTGTGAAACACGGCGGAAACGCTGGTGGATGGCGTCGCTCCGCGCGCCATGCGAAACCCTCCGCCGAAGGCGCACTTTCTACCCGCGCGGGGCAAGACGGGCGCTGCGCGCAGGTGCTTCGCATGGCGCGCGGAGCGACGCCATCCACCAGCGTCGCTTGTTTTACAGTCTCTAATTGCGGAGTCGCGTGGCTGCAGGGGAAGCTAACGGCTTCCTATACAGCCACGCGGTTTTTAGCGTTTGTACACGGCGAAGCCGTCCTCGCGGGCGAAGCTGCGAAAGCCCGCTGCTTCCAGCCAGTCCGGCGATTCCTCCCGGATGCCGGCGACGCCGCGGAAGCGGTTCAGTTTGCTCATGAAACTTGCGTCGGGCGGCGGTGGCAGCGTGACCACGGCGTAGGTGGCGCGCTCCAGCGCAGCGCGCATGTAGGGCTCCGGCGTGAGGCGGGTGCGGACGAAAGTGCGCCGGTCCGCGTAGTAGGCGAGGATGGGATTGTAATAGTAATCCACGAACTCCCACCGGTGATTGGCCCGGAAAAGGATGATGTCATCGGGCTGGGTATGGTCGCGCGTCCAGACGGCAGCGGCGAGGATTTGGCGATCCTGTTTGAAAAGATAGCGGAGCACCGGGGCGACGCAGAGCAGCAGCGCGGCGAAGACCGCAAACGCGGACGCGCGCGGCCAGCACGCGATCCTTTTCCACGAAAGCAAGGCGCTCACACCCATGCCAAACAGGGCGCACAACGGCGCGAGCGCGGGCAGGTTGTAATAGCTCTGCGCGGTGCCCGCGTTGCCAAACCAGACGAGGTAGAAAAGCGCAATCGAGAGCAGCCACAGGCCGAGCATTCCGCCGCATTTCCGGCGGAGAAAAATCCACAACCCCGCCGCCGCCGCCAGCGCCGCCGGGCCGGTGACGATGAAAGCGCCGAGGTAGAATAACATCATGGCCCAGGGCTTGATGGTGAAGCGGCTCGCGAAGGTGCCGATGAATCCCGGCAGCATATACTTCGAGATCCAATCCGGCAGGAAGGCCGTGTTGACCGAGTCGGAGTAGCTACTCCACACCTTCATCGTGGCGACAGTGATAACCCCGGCGATGAGATAGCGCGGGCGGATCAGCGCGCGCCAGCCGTCGCGGCGAAAGATCACAATCGCGAGGATGAAATAGAGATGGCTGACTTCCGGCAGCTTCACCAGCAGCGCGATCCCGCCGACTGTTGCGAGCACTGTCCAGCGCAGGAGCGTGGGGTTTTCGGAGTAACAGATTGTCGCCAGCAGGAGCGCGAAGGCGAGCGCCTGCACGAACATTTCGGGCATGAAGGCCTGGCCGTAGAAAACGCTCAGCGGCGCGAGGACAAAGAGCGTGTTTGCCCAAAAGGTCTGCGCCCCGTCGAGCATCCGCCGCCAGATGGGTTGCAGGAGGAAAAACGAAAGT
>JAYWEB010000022.1:0-6168 GCA_043779575.1 Chthoniobacter sp.
GATCAACCCGAACGTGCAGGTCGATCTTTACGACACCTTTTTCAACGCGGAAAACGCGCGGCAGATCGCCGAGCCGTACGACATCATCATCGACGGCACCGACAATTTTCCCACGCGCTACTGCTCGAATGACGTGGCCGTTTTCCTCAAGAAGCCAAACATCTACGGCTCGATTTTCCGCTTCGACGGGCAATGCACGGTCTTCGCGCCGTGCCTCGGCGGGCCGTGCTACCGCTGCATGTTTCCCGAGCCGCCGCCGCCCGGCATGGTGCCGAGCTGCGCGGAAGGCGGCGTGCTCGGCGTGCTGCCGGGGATCATCGGCGTGATGCAGGCGATCGAGGCGGTGAAGCTCATCATCGGCATTGGCGAGCCGCTCATCGGGCGGATGATCGCTTTCGACGCGCTGAAGATGAAGTTCCGCGAATTCAAGCTGCGCCGCGATCCGAAGTGCCCGGTGTGCTCGGACAACCCGACCATCACGGAGCTGATTGATTACGATCAGTTCTGCGGCATCCCGCAGGCGAAGGCCGCGGAGGATGCGGAGGCGCATGTTCCGCACATCACCGTGCAGGAGCTAAAGGCGAAGCTGGATCGCGGCGATGCGTTCAAGCTCATCGACGTCCGCGAACCCTACGAGTGGGACATCTGCCGCATCCCCGGTGCCACGCTCATCCCGCTCGGGCAGCTCGCGGCGCGCATGAGCGAGCTGGATTCCGCGGACGAGATCGTCCTCCAGTGCAAAAGCGGCGCCCGCTCGGCCCGCGCGCTCATGCTTTTGCGGGAAGCCGGCTTTGGCAAACTCACGAACGTGGAAGGCGGCATCCTCGCCTGGGCCGATCACATCGACCCGAGCGTGCCGAAATACTGACCGTTCACTGCCATGTCGCGCGCCCTTTCATCGCAAGCTCTCACGCGCCGCGACGCCTTGCGGCTCGCCTCCGCCCCGCTCGTTGCGCTGGGCTTGAGCCGGTTCGCGCAGGCCGGGGAGGCGGCGCAGGGTTTCACCTTCATCGCGGTGAATGACCTGCATTTCTCCGACGCGGAATGTGCGCCCTTTTTTCGCAACGTCGTGGCGCGCATGAAGGCGAGCGCGCCGGACGCCGCGTTCTGCCTCATGGCCGGCGACCTCGCGGATCGCGGCACCGCGGCCCAGTACGCGCCGCTGCGCGAAATCTTCGCCGGGCTCGGCGTCCCGCTGCACGCCGTGCCGGGCAATCACGACTACCTCACCGACGGCGACCGCTCGGCCTACGACGCCGCCTTTCCCGGAAAGCTGAACTACACCTTTCAGCATCGCGGCTGGCAGTTCGTGGGACTCGACAGTACGCAGGGCACGGACTTCGAGGGCACGAAAATCTCCGACGCCACGCTCACCTGGCTCGACACCGCGCGGCCGCCACTCGATGCCAAAATGCCGACCGTCGTCTTCACGCACTTTCCGCTCGGCGCTGGCGTCGCCATGCGTCCGCTCAATGCCGACGACCTCCTCGTCCGGCTGCGGAAGCTCAATCTCCGAGCCACCTTTGGCGGCCACTGGCACGGCCTGAACGAGCAGCGCCTCGACCGCGCCGAACTCATCGTGAACCGCTGCTGCGCCCGCATCCGCGGCAACCGCGACGGCTCACCGCTCAAAGGCTGGTGGGTCTGCCAAGCCGCCCCCGACGGCACCCTCCAGCACCGCTTTGTGTCCCTGGCCGCGGAGGAAAGCGGAGCACCCTGAGCTGGCGCTAAAACAAAGCGGCGTGCCCATCGGGGGCCATCGTCAGCTAAGAGGGCGTCTAAAAAGTCATCCTGCTCCTGCTCTTGCTCCCTTCCCCCGCTGCCGAAGGATCAAGAGCAAGAGCAGGAGCAAGAGTAAGATCAGCCCGGTTTTTCCGCAGGCTGGTTAGGATTTCTATCTGCGGATATTCCTCGCCACGCGGCTCTGCCTCCCGATACTCCACCACCAAATGCTGTCAGGCCACAATCGATTCGTCTTTCATCGCGACGCAGCCTGCGGTCGCGCGCTGCGGAGCAAAAGCCAGTCTCCCATCGGCTCGCGTGCTCTTCGGCTGCTCGTTGTTGGGACCATGCTTTTGACGAGCGCAGTTCCGAGGCTGTTTGCCGGGGTGGACATTCCGGGAATCACGTCCAGCAAGCTCGATCCCGAGCTGAAGGGGCTGGTGCTGATCGAGGAGTTGAACTGCGCGGCCTGCCACGCGGGCGATGCGGCTTTTGCGGCGCGCTCGAAGAAAGCACCGCGGCTCGCGGAGGTCGGCTCGCGGGTGAATCCCAGCTACATTGAGGCGTTCATCCGCGATCCGCAGGGCATCAAGCCCGGCACGACGATGCCGGATTTGCTGGGACGATTGGGCGCTGTGGAAAAAAAAGAGACGGCGACTGCGCTCACGCACTTTTTGCTTTCGCTGAAAAATAACGACTTCGCTTTGCAGCCGCCCGATGCCGTGGCGGCGGAGCAGGGGAAGCGGCTCTTTCATTCGCGGGGATGCGCGGCGTGCCATTCGCCACGCGATGAGAAAGGCGCGGAATTGCTCGCAAAAACTTCCGTCCCGCTGGGTGCGCTGGAGAAAAAATACAGCTTCAAGAGCCTCGTGGATTTCCTGCGCGCACCGCACGCAAGCCGGCCTTCGGGGCGGATGCCGGATCTGCGCCTCGGCGGTCAGGACGTGGAGCGCATTGCGCATTATCTTTTGCAAAATACGCGGGTGCCGGGCGCGTTGAACTACACGCTTTATCGCGGGGATGTGTGGGAGGGATTGGAGAGTGAAAAGGTGACTGCGGAGCGGGCGGGACTTGTGAACGATTTTGCGCTGGAGAGCCTCGGCATGGGGAAACTCCAGCAGCACACGGCCATCAAATACGACGGTTGGGTGAATATCGCGAACGCGGGGCGGCACACGTTTTTTCTGACGATGAACGGCGGCTCACTGCTCGTGGACGGAAAGCCAATCATCCAGCAGGAGCCCAGCGACCGGCGCGGAGTGAAGGACATGGAAGGCGCGGCGGAACTCGCGGCGGGCTGGCACAAGCTGCGACTCACGTATTTTCACACGGGGCACGAGGCGAAGTTTTCGTGCGAGATGGAAGGGCCGCAGTTGAAGCGGGGGCCGATTTCTTCGGCGCGGCTGTCCATTTCCAATGAACCCATCGCGCCTTTCAAGCCGCTGATCGTGGACGCAAATCTCGCCGCTCGCGGGCGTGAGCAGTTCGCAAAACTCGGTTGCGCGAATTGCCACGATGATCTGAAAGTCGCCGCCGCATCCGCCACCGCTTTTGCGAAGCTCAATGCCAGTCGCGGATGTCTCAGCGAAGCCGCCGGTGCGTGGCCGCGTTTCGATCTGACTGCGGAGCAACGCACCGCGATCGCGAAAGCACTGCCCATCGCGGAGAAGCCGCAGCTCGACGACAAACAGCAGATCGCGAAGACGCTCGTCACTTTCAACTGCATCGCCTGCCACGAGCGCACCGGCCTCGGCGGAATCGCCCCGGAGCGTAATGCGCTTTTCACCGGCACGCAGCCCGGCCTCGGCGATCAAGGCCGCATCCCGCCGCCGCTCTCGCACGTCGGCGCGAAGCTCAAGCCGGAGTGGATCGCGGAGGTTCTGCTGCGCGGAAAACGTCAGCGCGATTACGTGGATGCCGCGATGCCGCAGTTTGGCGAGGCCAACGTCGGGCATCTCGTGGAGCTGTTCGGCAAGGTGGATCAGCTCGAAGCCGCCGTGCTGCCTAAGGTCGGGAACATTCTGGAATCGAAAAACGCCGGCTACGAATTGATCGGCACCAGCGGATTGAGCTGCATCGCTTGCCATGAATTCAACGGCCAAAAATCCGGCGAGATGAGCGCGCTCGACATCGCGCGTGTGACCGAGCGGCTGAAGAAAAACTGGTTCGCTCTCTACATGCGCCAGCCATCCCGCTTTCACCCCACCGTCATCATGCCCAGCTTCTGGCCCGACGGTAAATCCACGCGCCCCGCCATCCTCGGCGGCGACACCGGGCAGCAAATCGAAGCGCTGTGGGCCTATCTCGAAGACGGCATCCGCGCCAAGAAACCGGCGGGCCTTTCCCGGCAGTCCAACGAACTGCGCGTGGGCGATGTCACCGAGATTTGCCGTGGGCAAAGCCCCGTGGGCTATCGCGGAATCGGCGTCGGCTATCCCGAGCGCATCAACCTCGCATTCGACTCCGGCGAAATGGCGCTGCGCCAGCTCTGGAAAGGTGATTTTGCCAGCATTGATTTGGGCCACTTTCACCCGCGCGGAACGGATGCGATTTCCTTCCCGCCCGGCATCCCATTCCACCGCCTGAAATCGCTCGACGACAACTGGCCCTACAAAAGCAAAACCAACCACGCCTTCCCGCAGGACCAAGGATACCAGTTCCGCGGCTACACCCTCGACGCCGCGCGCAGGCCGACCTTGCTCTACCACTACGGCGACATCGCGGTGGAAGATTATTTCGAGGACACCCACGACAAAGACGGCAAAGCCTACTTCAAGCGCACGCTCCGTTTCGACACGCCCGCCGCGCCATCACCGTTCTATTTCCGCGCAGCCGCGGGCAAAAAAATCACCGCTTCCGCAGACCGCACATTCACCGCGGACAAGCTCCAACTCCGCATCACCAGCGCCCACAAGGGCGTCATCCGCGAAGGCGCGAACGGCGACGTGTTGATCCCGCTCACGCTCCCGAAAGGCCGCTCCACGCTCACCCTCGAATACCAATGGTAACCCCACGTTTCATCATCGCTCTCGCGGCCCTCGCGCTCGCACCGCTGCTGCGCGCGGACGATGACCTCGGGGAGATGTGGGGCACAGCCGCGGAGGAGGCGAAATATTACCCGATCGTGAATATCCCAATTCCGTCCACGGTGCCGATGCGGCCGGGCGGTTTGGAGATTCTCCCCGATGGTCGCCTGGCCGTGGGCACCCGGCGGGGCGACATCTATTTCATCAAGGGTGCGTTCGATTCGCCGCCGAAGCCGGAGTTTCATCTCTTCGCCAGCGGGCAGGATGAAATCTTCGCGCTGTCGTGGAAGAACGGCGCGATGACGGCCACGACTTGGGGCGAAGTCACGCGCATTTCCGACACCAACGGCGATGAAGTCGCCGACCGCTACGACACCCTCACGAGCAACTGGGGCTACGCCGAGGGGCACGAGTTTGCGTTTGGCTCGAAGCCCGATGCCGAGGGCAACATCTGGGTCGCACTGGGGCTGAGCAATTCCTATGACTCGCACAACCTCTTTCGCGGCTGGGCCGTGAAAGTGACGCCGGACGGCAAAATGATTCCCATTTGCAGCGGCCTGCGCAGCCCCGGCGGCGTCGGTGCAAATGCGGAGGGCGTCATGTTCGCCATCGAGAGCCAGGGTCCGTGGAATGGCTGCTGTTCGCTGAAGCATCTCAAGCCCGGTGCGTTCCTCGGACACCCCGCGAGCTACAACTGGTATCCCTTTGTCCCCGGCATGAAAGCGCCCGAGCTGGAGCCGGTGAGCGGCTCGCGCATGGGCGTGGAAAAGAAGCGCGTGAAGGAACTCGTCCCGCCTGCGGTGAAGTTTCCGTATATCAAAATGGGCCGCTCGATTTCCGGATTTCGCCTCAACAAAACCGGCGGCAAATTCGGCCCGTTCGACGGCCAGCTTTTCCTCGGCGACTACACGCAGAGCATCATCATGCGCGCCACCACCGAGCAGGTGAATGGCGTCTGGCAGGGCGCGTGTTATCCCTTCCGCGAAGGACTCGCCACGGGGATTATGAACGTGGAGTTTTCGCCCAAGGGCCAGCTCATCGCCGCCGGCTTCACCACCAGCCGCCAGTGGCCCGTGCGCGGGACGGAGCCATTCGCGCTCCAGCGGATTGATTGGAACGGCGTGGTGCCTTTCGAGATCAAGGAAATCAACATCCGCAAAGACGGCTTCCTCGTCACCTTCACCAAACCCGTGGATAAACAAACCGCCGCGCGTCCCGAAGCTTACAACATCACCACCTACACGCACATCTACCACGGCGCCTACGGCAGCCCCGAAGTGGACCAGACCACCCCGCGCGTCACCCAAGCCGTCCCATCGGCTGACGGCCTCTCCGTCTATGTGCATCTCGACAAAATCACCGAAGACCACATCCACGATTTCGACCTCGGCAAAATCACCTCCCAGCAAGGCCAGCCGCT
>JAYWEB010000023.1:0-6133 GCA_043779575.1 Chthoniobacter sp.
GAGAGCACGAGCGGGCCGGAAACCTGCGCGGGCAGAAGATCGAGCATGATGCGGGTGTGCTTGAAGACGTCGCCCTCGGGATGAAACTGCGGCGGTTGCTCGCAGCCTTTCAGCGCCTCGATCTCGGGCAGGATTTCGCGGAGCAGCCCGCTTTCATCGAGCAGATCGAAGCCGCGCACGCGCCGCGGGGAGAGCAGGATTTTCAGCAGCTCCTCGCGGATGCGCTCGGCGCTGACCTCATGGATGTGCGGGGCGTTTTCACACACCGCCCGCCATGTCGGGCCGTCGAGGTCGAAGCCGAGCGTGGTCGCGAACCGCACGGCGCGCATCATCCGCAGCCGGTCTTCGCGGAAGCGGTCGTAGGGATTGCCGATGGCGCGCAGCACGCGCGCTTCGAGATCGCGCTGGCCGCCTACGTAGTCGATGAGCCGGTCGGTGAGGGGATCGAAGAAGAGCCCGTTGATCGTGAAGTCGCGCCGCTCGGCGTCCTGCTCGGGCGTGGAAAAGCTGACCGTCTCGGGCCGGCGTCCGTCGAGGTATTGGCCGTCGTTGCGAAAGGTCGCGACCTGAAATTCGTAGCTGCCATCGAGCACCACGATGACCCCGAAATGCGCGCCCACCGCGACCGTCCGGCGAAACAGCGCCTGCACCTGCTCGGGCCGCGCGTCCGTGGCCACGTCGTAATCATGCGGCTCCACGCCCATCAGCCGGTCCCGCACGCACCCGCCCGCATACAGCGCGGTGTGCCCGGCGTCGTGCAGACGCTGGACAATGGTGCGGGCGGCGGTTGCGAGGGAATCGGGCATGACGGGCCGTGGGCGGGGTTCAAACGAAAACACCCGGCGCGCAAACGCCGGGTGTTTCAAAGGGCTAAACTTGGAGTCCGCGGCTTTATTTCGGCGGAGCGGCGGCGGGGGTCGCGTCGCCACTGGCCGGAAGATTTTGCTGGATGTTGTATTTCCCAACGATCGCTTTCGCGTCCTCGTCGGTTTTGGCGAGGATGAGGATGTCCATGATCATGTCGTTGAGCTTCTTCTTCAGGTCCTGGGATTGCTTCACCAGAGGCTCACGCTTGGTGAAGGCATCGGAAAGTTTCGTGGCGTTTTCGCCGAGTTGGGTGCGACCTTCGATGAGGTCGGTTTTCTGGTTCATCACGCCTACGGTCTGGACGATCATGACGAGCGCCAGAGCGGACGTAAGCAGGGCAAACGGGAGGTGCAGCGAGGGGCCGGACGGCGCGGGTTCGGCGTAGGAGTATTCAGCTTCGGGGTTCATAGGGTGAATTAAGGTGTTTTCGGGGCCGGGGTGTCTTTGACTTGGACGTTGTAACCGTGCTTGGAGAGGAGGGCTTTCATTTTCTCGTTTTTCACCGAGGCGGCGGCCATGTCGCGGAGGAGGTTCGGCCCGATTTGCTGGCTGATCTGGTTGCCGGCTTCGATTTCCTGCTGCTGACCCTGGAGCGCCTGCTGTTGGGTCTGGATGCCTTGCTGTTGCTTTTTAATATCTTGCTGGATGCCGTGGTTGGAGCGGCCGATGGCAAAGACGACCACGCTCAGGCTGAGGCAAAGCGCCGAGGCTGCGGTGGATATGTAGAATGGGATTTTCATGCTGGGTCGGTTTGTCGGTGAGGAAGGAGGATGGCGTCAAGGGGCAATTTCCGGCGGTCAGGCCGGCTTCAGCGGGGCGCAGGAGCGGCGCTCCACGAGGCGGAGCGGTGGCACGATCTTCCGCGAGCCGGACGGGAGGTCATCGTGGACCAGGAGGTCCACTTCCCGCACGGCCTGCTCGGCCATTTCCTCCGCCGGGAGCCGCACGGTGGTGAGCGGCGGATGCGCCATCGCCGCCGCCGGATCATCGCCGCAGCCGATGACGCTGAGTTTTTCCGGCACCGCGATCCCGCCGGCCTGGGCGCGCTCGATGAGGCCGAGGGCGGCAGCATCGCTCATGCAGAAAATCGCGGTGGGCTGGTTCTTTTGCGCGAGCAATTCGTCGCAGGCTTTGCGGCCGGCGTCGGCGGAGAGATCGCCATAGACCACGTGGAGGGCTTCGGCGGGCAGTTTGTGCTGCTCGCAGGCGAGCCGGGCGCCGTGGTTGAAATCAATGATCTGCGGATCCACGGACCCGAATGGCCCGGAGACGATGCCGATCTGGCGATGACCGAGCTGCACGAGGTGTGCGATGGCCGTGCGGGCGGCGTCCCCGTAGTCGGGCACGAAGCTGACCACCCCAGGGATGGCCAATTCGTAGCCGAGGCACATGACGGAGAGGCCGCGCCGCGTGAGGGTCTCGACCAGCGAACGATTCGGCGTGCCGACGATGAGGAATTTCGACGAGACGAAATTGCTGACCGATTGCGGCAGAGCCGCCCCGTCTGCGTGGTAGTCCGCGGACGGCTCGTAAAGACCCACGCTCAGCGCGTGCGCGGCATCCGGCAGTGCGCCCATGACCGCGGCGGCGATGCGCGTGACCAGCGGGTTGCGGATTCCGCCGGGGATGTCCGACGCGATGAGCAGGCTGTAGCCGCCCATTTCCGGATACATGCGCACGAGCGCGCGCAGGTCGTTCGGGATGTAACCCATCTGGCGGCAGACTCTGAAGACGTGCGCACGCGTCTTTTCGCTGACCCGGATGCCGTAGTTCCGGTCATTGAGCATGGACGAAATCGCACCCTGCGAAACATTCGCCGCCTTGGCGATCTGCGACATGGTGATATTGCGCTGCAGGTCTTCGAATTTCTTCGGACCGGCATTGCCGCCGCTGTCGGCGGCTTCCCGCTTTGCTGGCTCTCCCTCATTGGGCAAATTCATGCGGCAGAAGTAGTCGGAGCATTGAAATCCACAAGCGTAAAACCCCGGCCAGTGCAGAAAATTAGCGGCCGCGCGCCTTTTTTGCCGGGGTCGGAGTGAAAATGGCGGACGGTGGTTGCGCTCGGCGGCGGGTTCCGCGGAGGATGCGGAAATGATCCAACGCCGCTGGCTTTTGCCCGACCCCATCGACCCCGCCGCCGTGCGCGCGCTGGCGAAGGAGGCGGGCGTGGCGCGTTTCGCCGCGGAGCTGCTCCTGCGCCGGGGCGTGCGCTCGGCGGAGGAGGCCCGGCGCTTTCTCGACCCGAAGCTCAAGTCGCTCGGCGACCCCTTTGCCCTGCCCAATATGGACGCGGCGGTGACGCGCATTTTCGCGGCGGTCGATCGCGGCGAAAAAATCGTGCTCTACGGCGACTACGATGTGGACGGCGTGACCTCGCTCGCCCTGCTCACCCGCGTGCTGCGCGGCTACGGCGCGGAGGCTCCGTGCTTCCTGCCGCTGCGCGCGGATGAAGGCTACGGCCTGAGCGCGGACGGCGTGGCGCGGTGCGTGGCGGAGCATGCGCCGGGGCTGCTCATCGCGGTGGATTGCGGCACCTCGTCGGTCGCGGAAATCGCCGCGCTCCAGGCCCAGGGCGTGGACGTGGTGGTGATCGACCACCACGAGTGCAAAGACGCGCTGCCGCCGTGCGTGGCGCTGGTCAATCCCAAGCTCGGCGCGGACTTTCACCACCTCTGCAGCGTCGGCCTGGTTTTCAAAACCGCGCACGCCCTGCTCAAGCGCCGCCCGCTCGCCGACTTCGAGCTGCGCGCGCATCTCGACCTCGTGGCGCTCGGCACCGTGGCCGACCTCGTGCCGCTCGTGGAGGAAAACCGGACGCTCGTGAAAACCGGGCTCGTCCAGCTCGCGGAGACGCGCTGGGTCGGGCTGCGCGCGCTCCTCGAAGTCAGCGGACTGCGCGCGCCCTTCAGCCCGCCGAACGTCGGCTTCGGCCTCGCCCCGCGCCTGAACGCCGCCGGCCGCCTCGGCACCGCGCAGGATGCGCTGGAGCTGCTTCTCACCGACGACGCCGGGCGTGCCCGCACCATCGCCGCGAGTCTCGACGCGCAAAACCGCGAACGCCGCGCCGTCGAGGAAGACGTCTTCCAGCAGGCCGAGGCGCAGCTCGCGGGCTCGTTCGATGCGGAGCGCGACGCCGCCATCGTGGTCGGCGCCGCGGGCTGGCACACCGGCGTCATCGGCATCGCCGCCTCGCGCCTCCAGAAGCGGCATCACCGGCCCACGCTCGTCATCGGGTTCGACGAAACCGGCACCGGCAAAGGCAGCGGGCGCAGCATCACCGGCTTCTCCCTCGTGGCCGCGCTCGCCGCGTGCGGGGAGTTTTTGGAAAAGCACGGCGGTCACGAAATGGCCGCCGGCCTCACGCTCCAGCAGGCGCGCTTCGCGGAATTCCGCGCCGCCTTTCTCACCCACGCCCGCGCCCAGCTCACCGCCGGGCAGCTCCAGCCCCGCCTCCATCTCGACGCCGAACTCACCCTCGGCGAGATCGACTACGAATTGCTCGGCCACCACGAAGCACTCCAGCCCTTTGGCATGGGCCACCCGCAGCCGCTCTTCGTGGCCCGCGGCGTCACCCTCGCCGGCGAGCCGCGCGTGATGAAAGAAAAGCACCTCTCCCTCATGCTCCGCCAGCACGGCGACGAATACCGCGCCGTCTGGTTCGGCTCCGCGCAGGAGGAACTCCCGCCGCTGCCCTGGGACATCGCCTTTCAAATCGAGCGCAACGAATGGCAGGGCAGCGTGACGCCGCAGATCCACATCCGCGCCGTGCGGCGGAGCGAGTAAAGCGGGGGCGTTTCATGGTGGCGGCTGAGTTTGAAAAAACGCGGTCATCCTGAGCGGAGTTCCGCGCGGGCGAAGGCGGGGCGGAACGGAGTCGAAGGACCTCTAACTATTTGCGGGCGGAGGCGGTCTGGTGGGATGCGCGTCGAAGATCCGCCCGCCGGGATGTTTTCGCCGCCGGTGAAAGTTGAAACCATAAATTCCATAACACGGCATGGCCGCTGCTAAATGGTAGTTCCATGAATCAACTCACCTGCCTCGCCGAGGAACTCGAAGCCGATCCCGACGAACTTGTCGCCGGCCCGGCGGCGGCCCATCCCTCTTGCTACTCCGTCACCATTTTCACCAACCGCTGGAAGGAAGTCCGCGACTTCTACGTGGACCTGCTCGAGGCCCGCGTGCTCACCGAGCGCGACGACCGCTACTGCGAAATGAACCTCGCCGGCGTCCCCCTCACCGTCCGCCGCTGCGAACACGGCGAAATGGTCAGCTACTTTCACCTCTACATCGCCTTGAAAAACCGCGCCGGCGTCCTCGGCGAACTCCGCCGCCGCGGCATCATCGTCACCAACGTCGGGCCCTACACGAATTTCCGCGACCCGGAAGGCCGCGTCATCAAGCTCTCCGACGCCCGGACGACCCTTTCCTGATGCTGGTCGGGCGGGTCCCGGCGGCCTGCGGGCGGCCGGCCCGTCCGGCTGGCGTCTTGATGCGCGCCGCGCCCGCGTAAAGATTCATCGACCGCCCGCGCACAAACCCGGCCAGCGTCTGGCCGCTCGCCCGCGCAAACTCCACCGCCAGGCTCGACGGCGCGGAGATCGCCGCCACCACCGGAATCCCCGCCGCGTGCGCCTTCTGCATCATCTCGAAAGACGCGCGCCCGCTCAGCAGCGCCACGTGCCCCCGCAGCGGCGTGCGTTTTTCCAGCAGCGCCCAGCCGATGAGCTTGTCCAGCGCATTGTGCCGGCCCACATCCTCGCGGAGCGCCAGCAGTTTTCCCGTGCGGTCAAAAAGCGCGCACGCATGCAGCCCGCCCGTCGTCTGAAACGCCGCCTGCTCCGGCGCGAGCTGCGCGGGCAGCGCCAGCAGCGTCGCCGCGTCGATCCGCACCCGGTCGGTCAGCCGCTTCCGCACCCGCAGCACCGCGTCGATCGACGTCTGGCTGCAAATCCCGCAGCTCGACGACGTGAAAACGTGCCGCGTCAGTTTCTCCAAATCCACCGCGCCCGGATGCGCCAGCGCCACATCCACCGCGTGGCCTTTGCCCGCCCCAGCCGGAGCCACGCACGTCGTGATGTCGAACAAATCCTTCGCCGATTTGATCACGCCCTCCGACAGCAGAAAGCCCGCGGCCAGCTCCCGGTCATGCCCCGGCGTCCGCATCACCACGGCGATGCTCCGCCCCTCCACGCGAATCTCCAGCGGCTCCTCCACCGCCAGCACATCGTCCTTTTCGCCCACAGCCCGGCCCTCGGCAAAGCGGAGC
>JAYWEB010000024.1:0-6122 GCA_043779575.1 Chthoniobacter sp.
TGGGGCTGCCGATGAGCCTGGAGGTCACCATTGAGTATGCCGCCGGCTTCGCCGTGGGGCTTTTCGTATTTCAGGCGCTCTGCATGATGCCCAGCGCCGATGGCAGCTACTGGCGCACGGTGAAGAGCACTTTGCTCGCCCAGATACTTTCGATGAATGTCCTGATGGCCGGGATGATCCCCGTCATGGTCATCCTGATGTCGCGCGACATGAGCGCGATGGAACCGAGTTCGGTCCGCTTTTGGGGGACGATGTCGCTCGCGCTCATGGTCGGCACCGCAATGACCTATCCAGTAAACTGGTGGCTCGTGAAACGTGGGCTGAAGCACGGAACGGACGGCGAAGCCCAAGCCCGCCTCCGCCTCGGTGCTTCCACGGCAAGCAAGCTGGCCGTGACGTGCCTGACCCTTGCGCTGCTCGGGAGCGGCGTCGCTCTCGCGGCCCGCTACGGAGACTTCTCGATGCGCGCCGGCGACCGCAGGATGGAGCCCGAACCCGGTCAAATTCGCGCGACGGTCCGGGAAGTCGGATACGCGGGACAAAACGCGGCGCTTTACCGGCTCACCAACTCCGACCGCGAGGGATGGCATCGCCTCGGCAAGAATATCGCCAGGAGCCCGCGCCCGCCGGTTTAGGATGAACACATGAAACAAATCGCACCCCTCGTCATATTTGCCCTCCTGCTGGGATGCATAGCGCCAACCCCTATGAAACAGGGAACGGTTCTCATTCCCCTGGGCGAGGAATTCATTCCATCGGATGAGGCGGATCAGTTGGATAGAATCGTCGCGATCCATCGCGAGGTCCAGGAGCATGTCGATCGTAGGCTTAGGCCGGTTCCGCGCGGTCAGCATCCGAAGCAGCATGGATGTGTTCGCGCGGAATTTATCGTCGAGCCACGCCTGCCGGCAAACCTGAGGCATGGTGTTTTCTCCGAGGCGCGCTCATTTCATGCCCTGATCCGCTTTTCGAATGGCAAGCAATCCGATGATCGGCTGCCCGATGCCCACGGGATGGCGATTAAATTGCTGGGCGTTGAAGGCGAGAAGGTCCTGGCCGCTGAAAAAGATGCGCTGACCCAGGATTTCATCATGATCGACCACCCGGTTTTCTTTGTCCGGAACGTCGCCGATTATGTCCCTCTCATGAAGGATTTCCGGAGGTTTTCCATGGGCAATATCTTCGGCAAGGGGGCGACCGGATTGAAGTTTCTACTTTCGCCAGATTACAAGCACCGCATCCTGCGGAAGACGGGATCAAAGAGGCCGGACAGTCCGCTCGCCATCCGGTATTGGAGCACGACGCCGTCGAAGCTAGGGCCTTTGGCAATGAAGTTTTCTGTGCGGCCCGATGTGACTGGAGTTCTTCCTGTGGCCAAAGTGGATTCCAAGGACAAACTCCGGCTCGCGATGTCGGAACACCTGGTGCGGCACGAGGCGCGCTTCGATTTTCTCGTTCAGATTCAGACCGACCCCGTAACCATGCCGGTGGAAGATCCCACGGTGCCCTGGGACGAAGCCGCGTCGCCCTATATCAAAGTCGCCACTATCAGGATCCCGGTGCAGTCCTTTGAGTCCGACGAGCAGATGGCTTTAGGCGAGAATCTGTCGTATACGCCATGGCATTCGTTGCCCGCCCATCGCCCATTGGGGGGAATCAACCGGGCGCGCAGAGAAGTTTACGAGGCCATTACTGCGCGGCGGCACGAATTGAATGGAGTCCCGATGCATGAACCGGAAGTCAAATAAGAATATGCCTCTTTACGACAATCAACGAGGCGTCTCCGGTGGCTCTGGTGTTGATGAACCACGGAACCGTTTCGACATAGGAACCAATGAATAATAATTCCATCGCTTTCGGAGCACCAGGCATCGAGCCGCGCTGGACTTCCAGCGCCAAGGACGGCATCGGCACGGCGTATCACAGCGCGTCCTGTGTCTGGTTCACGCTCAGCCACGGGATCATCAACGAGATCTATTTTCCCCACGTCGATACGCCGAATACCCGCGACCTGCAGTTCCTCATCACCGATGGCGAGACGTTCTGCCACGAGGAAAAGCGGGACCTGCTTCACCAGACTGAATACCCCGAACAAAATGCGTTGCTTTACCGTCTCACCAACTCCGACCGCGCGGGCCGCTATCGCCTCATCAAAGAGATCGTCGTGGACCCGCACTCGTCGGTTTTGTTGATGCACACGCGGCTGGAAATCATTGACCCGAAGCTGCGCGGGAAGCTCCGGCTCTACGCGCTGCTCGCCCCGCACATGAAGGGCACGGGCAAGAACAACTCCGCCTGGTTGTGCGGAGTGGGTGGACGCAAGCTCATCGAGGCGCAACGCGAGGACATCGACCTGTCCTTCGGTTGTGCACCGGATTTCACGCGGCGCTCCGTCGGCTACGTTGGATTCAGCGATGGGTGGCAGGACTTGATGGACAATTTCAGAATGGATTGGGAATTCGCCGAAGCGGCGGACGGCAACATCGCCTTGATCGGGGAAATCGACTTGTCGGCTGGGCTGGAGTTCACGCTGGGCGTCGGATTTGGACGCACTCCGCACAGTGCTTGCGCCCACCTCCTGCAGGCGTTCGCCACTCCTTTCGCCGACCAGCGCGAGAAATATGTGAGTCAATGGCAGCGCACTCGCGCCAAAGTTGATTTGAGCGCTCACACCAAAGACGGCGGGGCAATGCTGCGCTTAAGCCAGTGCCTGTTGCTGGCCCATGAAGACAAGATTTTCCAAGGAGCATTCGTGGCATCGTTGAGCATTCCTTGGGGCGAGACGAAGGACGACAGCGATCGCGGCGGGTATCATCTGGTCTGGACGCGCGACATGGTCCAAACCGCCACGGCGCTGCTGGCCTGTGGGCATCGAGAGTCGCCGTTGCGGGCACTGATCTGGCTGGCCAGTGTCCAAGCGGCCGACGGCAGTATGCCGCAAAACAGTTCGATCTCGGGCGAGGCGTTCTGGAAAGGAATTCAACTGGATGAAGTGGCTGTGCCAATTCTGCTCGCCTGGCGATTGCAGCAGGCGGACGCGCTCCGGCAATACGATCCCTGGACTCTGGTCTCGCGCGCCGCCCGGTATCTGATTCTACACGGACCGGTGACCGCCCAGGAACGATGGGAGGAGAATGCCGGCTACTCGCCTTCGACGCTGGCAACGGTCATCGCCTCCCTCGTGTGCGCGGGGGAGTTTGCGCATAGTCGAAAGGACCATCTCGCGGCGGATTTTCTCCTCGCTTACGCGGACTGGCTTTCGGCGCACCTGGAAGAATGGATGGTCACCGGTCACGGCGAACTTGTGCAGGGCAAAGCGCGACACTACGTGCGCATCACACCCGCCGATCCGAAACAAGCCGTGGCTATGCCGGATCCGGATCAGGCTGAGATGTTTGTCGCTAACGGCGCCGGCAAACATCCGGCACGGAACATCGTCGGCGGTGATTTTCTCCACCTTGTCCGACTGGGAGTTCGACCGGCGAACGACCCGCTGATCGTTGATTCCCTCGCAGTGATCGATCGCGTGATTAAGCGCGATCTGCCCCAAGGGCCGGGTTGGCGGCGCTACAATCGCGATGGCTATGGAGAAAAGGCCGACGGCAGTGCCTACGACGGGACGGGTGAAGGTCGCTGCTGGCCCATCCTGACGGGCGAACGCGGCCACTATGAACTGGCCGCCGGAAGCGATCCGCTGCCGTTCATCGAAACGATGGAAAAATTCGCCAACGAGGGCGGTATGCTGCCGGAACAGCTCTGGGATGCCGACGATTTGCCGGACGGTAAGATGAAGCGCGGCGGCCCGACCGGATCGGCGATGCCGCTGTGTTGGGCGCACGCGGAATATGTGATGCTGGTGCGCAGTCACAAGGATGGGGTTTGTTTTGACCGCATTGAACCAGTCTATCAGCGCTACGCCAAAGCCGGGACGGGCAGCAGGATTGAAATGTGGACGCTTGCTCACCAGCTGCAACGGATCACTCAAGGGAAAACGCTCCGCATTATCACCGAAAAAGCGGCGACCATTCATTGGAGCTTTGATGGATGGGCGACGGCGGATGACCTGGAAATGCGTGATACGGGTTTCGGTTGCTGGTTCGGAGATTTGCCATCGGACCAGCTCCGGGTCGGCGCCCGCATCCGCTTCGAGTTTCTCTGGCAAGAGGGATGGAAGGGGACAGATTATGAAGTGGTGATTGAGGGACCGGGCAACCCCCAAAGGCCATCCCCATGAACCTTCCTCAATCCGATGCGCTTGTCTTCTTCGGGGCCACCGGCGACCTCGTCTTCAAGAAGGTTTTTCCCGCACTCTATGCGATGGAGCGACGCGGACGGCTCAAGCTGCCCGTTATCGGGGTCGCGAGATCGGACTGGACGATCGCGCAGTTTCAGGCGCGTGCCCGTGCGAGCGTCAGGAAACAGGACGGCTTCGACCCGGCGGTCTTCGCGAGATTGCAGAAGCGGCTCCGCTACATCAGTGGCGACTACAGCGCTCCGGCCACCCACACCGCGCTCCGCAAGGAACTCGGCAAGGCGGCGCACCCGCTGCACTTTCTCGCCATTCCTCCCAGTGTGTTCGCGGGAGTGATCGAGGGACTCGGCCAGTCAGGATGCGCTCGCGGCGCGCGGGTGATCGTCGAGAAACCCTTCGGTCGTGACCTCCCGTCCGCGCGGGCGCTTAGCGCGACACTCCACACGGTCTTCGACGAGTCGTGCGTCTTCCGCATCGACCATTACCTGGGGAAGGAATCGGTGCAGAACATTTTGGTCTTCCGTTTCGCCAACACCTTCCTCGAACCGCTCTGGAACCGCCATCACGTCGAGAGCGTGCAGATCACGATGGCCGAGAAGTTCGGCGTCGAGGGTCGCGGCGGTTTTTACGAGGAGTCCGGCGCCATTCGTGACGTGATCCAGAACCACCTGCTCCAAGTGGTGGGATTCCTCGCGATGGAGCCGCCGACGAGGACGAATTTTCAGTCGATCCGCGCCGAGCAGGCGAAAGTGTTCAAGAACATCCGCTCGCTCGGCCGCGGCGACATCGTGCGCGGGCAGTTCCGCGGCTACCGGCGGGAGGACGGCGTCGCTCGCGACTCGCAGGTCGAAACCTTCGCCGCCGCCCGGCTCCGCATCGACTCTCCGCGCTGGAAAGGCGTGCCGTTTTTCATCCGGACGGGCAAGCGCCTGCCGACGACGATGACCGAGGTGCTGGTCATGCTCAAACCGCCCGCACTCAGCAAACTATGCCCAGGCCAGGCGAACTATGTGCGCTTCCGACTGAGCCCTAACGTGACGATTGCCATCGGTGCGAGGGTGAAGCGGCCCGGCGAAGAGTTAATCGGCGACCCGACGGAACTCCAAGTGGTCAGCCATCCGCCCGGAGATGAGATGAGCGCCTACGAGCGGCTCCTAGGCGACGCCATGGCAGGTGATGCCACGCTCTTCGCAGGCCAGGATGGCGTCGAGGCCTCGTGGGCGGTCGTTCAACCCATCTTGGGATCAGCGACGCCCGTGCATATTTACGAACCCGGCACCTGGGGTCCGCCCGAGGCCGAAAAGCTCACGACCGGCATCTGTGGCTGCCACAGTCCTGTTTGGCTATTGCCTCACGGCAAAAAAAGGAAACCGGGCTGATCAATGCTCAAACAATCAAGTAGTCGTCCGGCCAAAGCGGGCCTTTCCCAAGACAAATATGAAATCAACATTCCAACAACCTAACAGACTGCGCTTCATCTGCGTAGTCCCAGCGCTCGGCGTATTGGTCGGACTGCTCGCTGCGCCGGGCCTGTTGCGAGCGCAGTCGCCCGAGGAGCACGACAGCCATCATCCCGCCGCTGCGGGGGCGGGGACGATGCCGGCCGCGCCGGGCGCAGCGCCAGCGATGGCCGGAATGCCTGCCGCTGGGGCGCCCGCAGCCGGCGGAGGGATGATGGAACAGATGGGCGAGATGATGAAGGGCATGGGCGTGCCGCCGCCGAAGGAGCTTTATCCCACGCTGATGGCGCTGCCGGAACTGACGCCGGAACAAAGGCGGGTGGTCGAACAGCAGTCGGGCGAGCGGATGCATGCGGGGGCAATGCTGATAGGTCAGGCGCTCGATACGCTCAACGCCGGGACGCAAGCCG
>JAYWEB010000025.1:0-15534 GCA_043779575.1 Chthoniobacter sp.
TGAAGATCGGTGAGGTATTGGTCTTTTTCCTCGGCCGGAGTAGGGTTCGATTTGCTTGATGGCTTGACGAAAAGACCGCTGGTGCCAGTGGTCAAACCGAGCTTCGTCGTCGCGGTAGCGATCGTCCCTGGTGAGGCCCCAAGGGAACTTTGGAAGCGGTCAGCGGAGCGTTCATCGATCACCACCATGGTCACCTGGACCATGGGTGGGAGTTGATTCCGGCTGAGCAACGCATTTGCGTCGGTCGGCGCGGTAACGTAACCGCGCGAATCATACAAATAGTTCGGCGCGAGTTGGGTCTGCGCGCCGGGCGGCACCGGATCATTGGGCGAGCGATGGGGCAGGACGATCAAGGCGACGACATTCTCGGCCAGGACCCGGGTGCTCGCCGGCTCCGTGGTGAGCGCCGGGCGCGTGAGCGGCGTTCGGAACCAACTGAACGGCGCCAAGTTGCTCCGGGGCGCGGTGGTGCGATAAACCTGAAAGTATTCACTGCCTTGGTTCAATTCCGTGAGCCGGAAGCGCCACCGCGGCGGTGGGAGGGGCGTGCCCGAGGTGAGGAAAGCGGGACGATCCGAGTAGCCGCGCTCGGTCTTCGCCGCTGCGTCATTCGTGTATTCGATGAAGTAACCCGAGACATTCAAGAGATTGGGCAGGTTCGCGCTCACCGTGGCCGCGCTGGTCGTGAGCCCCTGCGGCGACTGGAAGAACAGCCCGTGGGTGACACTCAGCAGCGTGGCGGCGGGCAGCAACGCCGAGGCACCCCCGAGTTTCGTCGGGCCGGAGACGAAGTGGAGTTCGGACTGACGCCCGTAGGTTTTGGCCACAAAGGGGACGGTGCTGAGTGGGTCGCGCGTCTTTCCGTTGGCGTCAAAGTAATCCCAGTAAGTGTTCAGCATCCCCTGGCTCACGCGGCGGGTCATGACCTCGAACCCCGCCCGCGCTTCGCGGAAGGTATCCACCTTCGCCCTAGTGCGGGTGTCGATCGTGGTCACCGCATTGAGGATATAAACCGTCACCAGCATGAGCAGCATGAGCAGCGAGATGGCCACCATCATTTCGACCAGCGTGAAGCCTGCGGCAGCGCTGGCGCGATGGGTCCGGTGATTTTGGCAAAAAGGAGTGTTCATAGGCCGTTGTTCGCGATGATGACATTGACGGTCCGCAGCGTCTCCTTGCCCTCGTTTTTCCGGACGATGATATTGATCGTCGCGATATTCAGGGTGGGCAGTTGCTTCACAGTGGCGACATCCGGGTTCGGGATCTGGGCGCCCGTCCTGCCCGGAACCGCGCTCTGCTGGAGGAGCACCACCGCGGCGGTATAAACGTAGCGTTTGGCCGTCACGGCCGCGGCATCCACCTCGTTGCCTTGGTCATCGAAAAAAAAGTCCGCCTTCTCCCCTCGGGCGTCCGTGCCAGTGTTCTTATCCAGTTTGGCCAGCTCGGAAAATTTAGCCTGCCGAGCCAGGGTGGTCACCCGCTGCACGATTTGCATCCCGATGGTCGAGTCGATGGAACTCGACATCATGCCGAGTCCGACCGGGATCATATTGAAGAGCACCAGAAAGGAAAACGAGAGAACGCCGATGGCCAGAACGACCTCAATCAAGCTGAAGGCAGATCGAGATTTACAGGGGGACGGTCGCGTGCGCCGGAGGGCTGGCCGACAAGACATGCGCGGAGCCGAAGGGCCGTGCGGAGCAACGGGATTATTCATGGTGGGAGGGGATGGTGACTTGAACTCTGTATATTCAAAGTAGTTTCGACGCAAATGTTTTAGCGGCTGGAAAAGTTCTTTTTTGCGCTTCGTCCATTTTCGGGCACGAACAGGTCTTTCCATACAGGACCCCGGCGGTTTCGGCAATCGCCTCCCACGTTGGTCCGCCTGAGCCTCCGCTGGCCCCTCAAGCGAAATCCGGTTTATTTTTCCGAAACCCCCGATAGATTCGCCGCCTCCCAGTCCCTTATGCTCCAAGACAATCCCCTCTGGCACCGCTTCACCGCACGCCTGCACCTCCTCGTCGCGATGCTGGTGGCGCTGGTGCTCACCGTCATCCTCGCCGTGTCCGCCGGCACCGGGGATATGTCCGAGGTTGCCACTGTCATGATGGCCCTCGGGTGCATCGCACTGGTTCTGATGCTCGGCGACAAATACTGGACGCTGATCGCATTTTCGTTCTCGTCGCAGCTCCCGGCATTTCCGATCCGCGGCAGGTTGCTGGAACTGCCGGAGATCATGACAGTATTATGCAGCCTCACGTTTCTGGTGCGAATGGCGGTCAAACGGCAGAAGTTCACTTTATTCCGAATACAGCATGCTCCTTTTCTCCTCTACACCGGCTGGGTGGCATTCATTTTTTACCAGAACCCGATTGGCTTCAGCGGCTTGGCCGACTCAGGTGCCGGACTGGGCGGGGCACGGTTTTACGCGAAGATTTTGCTCGCATTGGCCGCATTCCTGATCATGGCAAACCAGGAGCTCACCGAGAAAGACTGCAAGCGGATAGTCGTCCTGCTCCTGGTTGGAAACCTTCTTTCGTCGGCCTACCAGATTAGCATTTACCTCCTGCCCAGTATCTTCGGTCTCTACGTTGATCTTACAGCGGATCCGGATTCCTTCTACACATGGCATCAGGGGCTTGCGATTGTGCCGATGCTCCTTATTGCCCTTGGTTTCGCGCGTTACAAAGCTTCGGAACTGTTTTCGTTCCGCAGGCTCCCGGCGGTTTTCGGGTTTGGTTTATGCGTTGTGCTGATCGCGATGAGCGGAAAGAGGGCCGCCCTTGCGTCGGTGCCTATGTTTGCCGTCCTGGCCGGATTCCTGCGGCGTGAATGGGGATTTCTCATGCTTTGGCTGGGCGGAACGATCCTCGCCGGAACCGTCATCGTGCTCGGACACGGCGCATTATTCCGGTTTCCGCTGACCGTCCAGCGCGCTTTCTCCGCCCTGCCGGCCCAATGGGATTCGGATATTGAATCGATGGAGGGGGGAGCGGATCCATTCCGCGCCGAACTCCGCCGGCAGGCTCTCAAAAAAATCGAGCTGGATCCTTGGATTGGACAAGGCTACAAGGTCGATCTGAGCGTGGCGGAGGCCCTCAGCGCGCAGTATGCCACCAGAGGCGGCGATATCGAATTGCAGGTCGCGCCTTTCGCCATGGGCTCCGCATGGCACAACACTTGGCTCGGTTACGCCGCAGATTTTGGAATTCCCCTCGCCATCATCGCCGCGCTGATCTTTTTCTCCGTCATCAGAGCCTCCTACCGGCTCGCCGCGCGGTTTCCGCCCGGATCAATGCGGGCGACCCTGGCCGGTTACATTTTCTTGACCACTACCGCTTTGCTCCTGCGCACGCATACCAGCGGGCACAGTGCAATGGACCCGTTTGCTACTTGGTGGGCCTATGGCGTCCTTGTAAGCCTCGGGATCGCCTATGCAAAGTCGTCGGATTCGAAAAATCCGGGTAGGGCGCTGTCGTCTCTGGATCCATCCCCAGCCTCGGGTGCGGCCAGTATACCCTACAATTCACTACCGGGTTCGCGGTCCCGCGGCGGTCCCGCGGCCACCCCCGTCAGAGGAAATTCGAGACGCTAACCCCAGCTAACACTCCATCGCGGCGTTGAGCATCTTATCCCCGGGTGGAAGCGAACTCCGCCCATTGCTTCACAACGGCCCACATGTCCATTTATTCAGCTAATTTGGAGGCGTCTTCCGCACTTCTTGTTTCATCCGGTTTTAATGCATATTTTATCCCAATGAGGAGAGCTATCCCCCATATCAACCCGCCGCTGCTCGCAATGCCGTTACTGAGCCAGTCCCTAAGATCAGTCGTTCGGGAACGACGTACCCAGCCCTGTGCAATCTACGGACTCGGGAGTGGGCTCTAACCACCGTGGCGAACCTTCTGCATTGGCCGCGCGCCCGCCTCCGAGAGCGGCAAAATCTGCGGGCGCATGTCTGGCAATCCCTTGCGAATTATACGCAGCAGGGCTTCGGAATGGTCTTCGGCATCATCTTAGCCAGACTTCTTACGCCCGCTGATTTTGGTGCCTTTGGATTTGCCGTCGCTGTGGTGTTTCTTTCGTTGCTTCCAGCGATATGGACATTAGCTCCAACCTTGGTTTCAGAGGGAGGTCAGACGCCTGAAAACCACGCGCTGGCAGCGGGGTTCGGCTGGTGTGTCGTGTTTGTTCGCATGGCAATCGTCACCGGTCTTGGCTGTTATTACTTCGCCAGCGGAAAACACCAGACGGCCGCACTTTGTCTCCTTGTCGGAATCGTCGAGTCGGGCAGGGAACTTAATAACATTCAGCGGGCCTATCTCGAAGGCATGGGGAACTTCAAGCCCAATCTGCTCTCGGCAATCGCGGGAATCGTCCTCTGCTTCGGCGTTGTGATTCCAGTTTCCCTGCTCGGCTGGGGACCGTTCACGCTGGTGCTTCCGGGTCTCGGAGGCATGTTGATGGATTTTTTAATCTACCGGCTTTATTCGGGCAGGAGCATCTTCGTCAAACCGGTTTGGTGGCTGGGATCTGACTTCATGAAGAAATCCTTCTGGCTATGGGTTTACGGCGCTTCTGAAAACGCAATGATGCGCATCGATAGTTGGTTTGTCGGCAACTTCCGCGGGGAAATCGCACTTGGCTACTACAACCGCGCGTTTGGCTATGCCCCCCTCAGCAACATGCTTCTGAGTTCGCTTGTAACCAATCCAACCGTCGTGGGGTTTGTCCGTTGCAAAACCGGCCATGCACGGCGTCGACTATTTGTCCGTACAGCTTCCATCGTCGTCGCCGGTGGACTTCTGAACTGGGGGGTATTCTTCTTTTTTGCCCACCCGATCATTCTTTTCGTCTTCGGTCCAAAGTGGGAAGATGCAGTTCCGATCTTTAAGGCGTTCGCCAGCCTTAGCCTCGCGTATGCGGTTGCATTTCTTCCTACCACAGCCATGGTCGCGGTGCAGAGATACAGGGAGATTGCATTGATCCGTGTCAGTTTTGCTGCGCTCTTCGTTGGGGTCTTGTTTCTCCTGCCCGGCACACGCACTCCGGTTGCCATCGCCTGGCTCGTTCAGGCCACATGGGTCCTTCAGGGACTCGCCATGTTTTTGTGCTGCCGGTCGCTTTTGGTCGGTGGGGACGTGTCATCGGTCGGCCCAACTTGCACCGCATAGTGACTTGCCGTTATTCATAGCCCGAAACATGAGATTACAAGCCGGTGTTACGAAACGAAATTCCACTCAAAGCGCGTTTGGAAAGACACTTTCAGGCGAACTCATGGAGGGGCTAGGTTCAGCCGAACTGCTGGAATGGCCGTCGCAGGAGCTTCGTCCCCCAAAAACGGGAACGAGGCGACTTGCCGGGAACGCTCTCAGGCCTCGTCATGGTATGCCTGTGTCAGAAAACTGTCCCCTGGACCATCAATGGGCCTACGTTTCAGAAGAGCCGAGCTACTATCCTAATAACAATGACAATACCCATAATTAGATATTTTGGACGCGCCTTGGTTCGAGGGCTGCGCTCATCGAAACAACAAATCGAAGCCTTCGGGATCAAATCAGCCATGGCCCAGTACAGCTTAGCGGCTAAAAAGGACACCGACCAAGCCTACTATTCACAGGACAACGAAGACCGCTTGCTGTCCCGCATTTTCGGCGGAAAGGATTCAGGTACGGCTGTCGAAGTGGGTGGGTTCGACGGAATCACATTGAGCAATACCTATTTGTTTGAGAAATTGGGCTGGCGAACGCTGATCATCGAGCCAATGCCGGAAAGTGCAGCCAAGATTCGCAAAAACCGCCACGCGGAGCTGTTCGAGTGCGCCGCAGGATCGTGTGCAGGCAATGCCACGTTTACGGTCGCCAAGGGAGCTGAAGATCTGTCCACTTTCAACCCGACTGGATACCAGCTTAGAAACATGGAATACCACGGAGCCCAATTCGAACAGATCACCGTCTCTGTCCGAACGCTGGACGACATATTTGAATCTGCGAAGATCGACACGTTGGATTTCATGACGATCGATGTCGAGGGCCATGAAAAGGAAGTTCTCGCGGGCCTAAAGCTTTCCACTTGGAAGCCCCAAATAGTCATCATCGAAGACGCCTCGATGGGGGCGGGTTCAACGGTAAAGAACATCATGCGAGCACAAGGCTACCGCTGCTTCATGACCACGGGTTGCAACGATTGGTATGCTCACAGATCGAATAGACGATTCGTGAATTGGAAAAGCATGTGCCTTGACGTATCCCGAACTTTCGTGTGCCGAGCGCTTGCTTTGCGTGATAAATTCGCAGATCGCTAGACTTAGAACGGACGTTGTGTGGCAGATCCCGTCGGCGAGGATGATTGGAGAGCGAGCATTACGTCTTTCAGGCTTTTGCCTCACGGAATCGAAAGGTGAAAGTTTTTGCTATTTTAACGGCCATTTTCTAATGCGAGCTGAGGCACGGCGGCGCGAAGCTTCTCTGCCCAGATGGGCATAAGAACCTCATGCGAATAGTTGGCCGCAGCATACTCACGAGCCGTCTTCCCGAGTGTGCGTGCGAACGCGGAATCCGCGAGCAGCTTGGATATCGCTCCCACCCATTCGTCCTCGGTCGCTGGAAGGATTCCATTTTCACCGGATCGAATCATTTTTGAATGGTGGCCGACAGGTGATGCTATAGCCGGGATGCCGGCTGCAAGGTACGTCTTCACTTTGTAGCCACCTTTGCAACGCGCGTAGGGACTGTCTTCCAGCGGGGCGAGCCCTGCAGTGGCACCCGAGAGATACTCCGCCTCCCTCTCAGGGTTGAATGGAAACCATTCCCAGGGGAATGAGGCTTTCAACAGCGGCTTGCTTTGCCCGCAAATGATTCTCAACTTGAACGGGTGCTTTGCATTCACTTTATCGAGAATGGATGCGTATTCCTTCAGGTCGGCCATGCTAGCCACATGGCCTGTCCATACAAGAAATGGAAGCCCCGCCGAATTACGATTAGCGGTCGGCTTCAGTCGCTCCACGTCAATCGGTTCCTCAAGTACAAGAACCTTTGCATCCGGGAATAAGCCTAGAATTCTGTCCTTAAGAGGCTCTGTTGGAACTACGATCAGCGATGCGAGACGAACCCGCGGTGTGGCAATCACACTCAGGTGGGGAAATGAGAATGCGTCATCCAGCAGATGGTAAATGTACGGCTTGCCGGTCCTTATGACGGATTGCTCGAACCAACAGCTCTTGTTAAGCGGACTTGACGGGCCGTTGACCCACACAGCTGCGGCGTCCTTGATCGTGCGCCTGTGGCGCAAGAGCCTGATAAAGGCAGGTCCATATTCAAAGAGTGTGCGTCCTCCCGGCACTCTTGACGACCAAAGCGCGCTGGCCCACCACTGGGACGATAATTCATAGCACTTGGAAGAAAGGCCGGCCTGGTTCAAACCGGCAACAGTCTTGGCACAAAGCACGTCATCACCTGACCGAAGGGCTTGGGGAGGACGGAAAATTAGCAAACGGCCCATCATTGTTTGCGGCTTAGGATAATTGCTGGGTTCCCACCGATGATACAGTCGGGGGGGAACTCCCCTAGGACGACGCTCCCCGCTCTTACAACTGTCCGAGCGCCGATCCGGGCACCTTTTAGGATAATCGCACGCGCACCGACAAACACATCGTCTTCCAAAACGACAGGGCTGGTGCGGATATTCACAATTCCCTCTGCACGTTCGTGGGGGTCGAGGGAGTGCGCATCATTATCCATGATAAGTACGCCGGAGCCAATGCTGACGCGATTGCCAAATTGGATCAATTCACGGCATTCAAGTGTACAGCCACTGATGCCCACCCGGTTCCCCAGAATGATTTTCGCCAATGGATGCGTTGTCGTAATCACGACAGGCTGAATAGTACCAATTGTGTTTGAGTAAGCCTTGCTTCGTGCGACCAATTCATCTCCGAATCGAATGATACTGCCATTACACTTGTTAATAATTGGAAATCCGTGAAAATGACAACGTACACCACATTCAATCCCAATATGCTTAAGCCATAATGGCTGAATTGGAAATACAAACCACCTATAAAAGAGATCGCGGCACTTTCGATAAAACGTCAATAGGTTCACGATTTCAAGTGTGATTTATGACTGGTGGTACGCCGATTTAACTTCGTTGCCGATAAACATGCTTAGGGCATTTCAAAGCTCACGCTTTGGATCGATAAACTGCCAGTTCGGTGCCGCCTATGCCACAGATCCGCCGTTCCAATGAGAGGGTAACCAGAACCTCTGGAACGCGGTTATAGCCAAACAGATAGTCGGAGTTGGCATAATCATGCCACAGGATCACACCACCCGGCGCAAGCAGGTCAAAGGCCAGTTCGCTGTCCGCTTTCACGGCTCTTTCGATATGGTTGGCATCGATGAAAATGAAATCAAATTTCTCGCCATCTCGCAAGCGCGCGGTGTCACTATGAACATCACAAATACTGAGCCGGATTCTGGCCGGGGGAGGGTTTAGTGTTTTGAAATATACGCCGGCGTTTGGGTCGATGTCGTAAGTCAATATCTCCGCTTCAGGGCAGTTGTCGAATAGCAGAAGGGTGGTTCGCCCGCGAGCCGTGCCGATTTCCAGGATGCGCCGGGGCTTTACTTTCTTAGCAATCGCACAGAGTGCGACAATGTCGCCATAAGGTGTATCCCATGGTTTCAGGGGCAGAATCCGTATTGATACTGAGCAGCCTGGGTCGGTGAGTTCGGTGAGTTCGACGGGGGACAGCTTTAGCCTATTCTTGGTGAGCACGTTTGTAACAAAGCCCTGGACAAGGAAATTGCGGTTGAGAAAGCTTTTGATCCCAAGGTTTAATCGAAGCCGCCGTAGTAGTCCGTCAATATTGCTCATAAAGGTCAAAAACTATCGTTGAGTGAAGCTGGGTCGCCTGCCGCTTAAAACAAGCTGTCATTGGAAGGCCATATGGTATTCGATGCGGCTCAGTTGCAAGGAACGTCATCGGTTACGGAATTGATGTTCTCTTTCTGCAAATACCAGCCAAGAACTACCGCAGCCCATAGCCTTGTCCAATGAAGCTTGCCGGTCGCAAAGGAGTGGTACAGGTCCTGCGCATGTTGTTCGGAAAAAATGGCGCGTTCGGCGGCATGCTGCAGGCCAGCAAGGGCGAAGTCTTTCAACGGGCCTTTGATCCAGATGGGCATGGGAAGCTCGAAGCCCATCTTGCGGCGCTGGTAGATTTCGGGAGGAAGCAGGTCTGCCGTGGCTTCGATCAAGAGCGATTTAACAAGGCCGGGCTTCTCCTTTACAGATGCCGGCAAGCCGAGGACAAACTCCACCAGCTCGTGATCGAGGAAAGGCACGCGCACTTCGAGGCTTACGGCCATGCTCATCTGGTCGGAGTCGCGCAGGAGCATGTCGCGCATGTAGTGGCTGAGTTCGGACCAACTGATTTTTGCGAAGTCGTCCACGAGTTCCGGTCGGGGCTCGGCGGGAATCGGACGGGAAGCCAGGCCGAGTTCGCGAAGGAGCGAGGCGTTCCAGGAGCGCCGCCACCATTGGGCGAAAAGGCCGGCGTCCATGCGGGATGGAGTGTCGGTGAGGAAATGACGGGCTTTTTTCAGCTTGAGAAGCAGGCCGAAAAGCGGGCGCGGGGCGAGGGCCAGGAATTTGAGCCGGGGCAGGGAGCGGAATTGCGGATAACCGCCGAAGATCTCATCGCCACCCACACCGGCGAGCGCGACCTTGAAGCCCTTTTTCGCGACCTCCTTGGCGACGATGTAGGAGTTGATCCCGTCCATGGACGGCAGATCCATGCTGAGGACGGCTTCCTTGACGGTCTCGATGACCTCCTCCGAGGCGAGGCGGATCTCGGTGTGATCGGTCTGGTAGCGGCTGGCGATGAGGCGCGCGTACTGGCTCTCGTCGTAGGTGGCGTCGTCGAACCCGACGGAGAAGGTATGCAGTCCGCGGTGCAGCTCGCGGGCGGCCAGCGCGGTGATGACGGAGGAGTCGATGCCGCCGCTCAGGAAGCACGCGACGGGCACGTCGGAGAGGATGTGCTCGTGGACGGCCGCCTCGAGAAGCTCGCGAGTCCGGCGGACGACCGCTGGCCGGCCACCGGCGGGAGCCGGATCGGGGAGACGCGCGGGCGGCCAGTAGGGCAGTGGCTTTGTCTCCTGGCCGGCGACGATCCGCAGATGCGATCCGACGGGAAGCTCGAAGACCTCGGGATAGAACAGGCCGGAATGCGGGCAGCAACCCCACTGGAGATACGCGGTGACGGACGCGCGGGTGCTCCGCAAGCCACCGTAGCGCACGATGCCGCGAATCTCCGACGCGAATACAAAGGCGTCCCTTCCGCGCCAGCAGTAGAGCGGTTTGATGCCAAAGCGGTCGCGCGCCAGGAAGATGGAGTCGCTGGCCCGGTCGTACACCGCGAAGGCAAACATCCCCTTGAGCCGCGGCAGCATGGCTTCCCCCCACAGGCGATAGGCCGCGAGGAGCGTCTCGGTATCGCTCGTCCCGACAAAGGTCGCGCCGAGCGGCTCCAGGTCGCAGCGGAGCTTGAGGTGGTTGTAGATTTCGCCGTTGAAAACGATGACGTTACCCGTTGCCGGGTCGGTCATCGGTTGCGCGCCGGTGGGTGAAAGATCGAGGATGGCGAGCCGGGTATGCCCCAGCCAGCGGCGGCGGTTTTCCGACCGCCATTCACCGCGCGAATCCGGCCCGCGATGGTTCAGGAGCGCGAGATCGAAAGGCTGGGCCTCGTCTTGGAATGAAAATACGCCGGCGATGCCGCACATGGGAAAATGTCCGCCAACTATGCCGGCGCGCCGTTGAAAAGCAACCACCTACAACTCTCCGAGCACCTGGCGGTAGAGCGCCTCATGCTGGCGGGCCACGATCTCGGGGCCCATCGCGGCAAAGATCCGCTGGCGAGCCTCTTCGCGTTCGGGAAAGGCGAGTCGCGCGAGCGTGTCGATGATCGCAGCCGCGAGTGCTGGCGCGTCCTCCTGCGGGACGATGGTACCGTTGCCAAACCGACGGACATTTTCCGCCATCGCCGTCCCGTCGGTCACGATACCGTGGGTGCCCACGACGAGCGCCTCGATGAGCTGGTTGCCAAACATTTCCTCCCTGGACGGCGCGACCAGCGCAGTGGCTCTGGCGAGAGCGTGCGCCACCTCCAGCGCCGGGATGGTGCCGTGAAAGCTCACGCGTTCAGCCATGAGCGCGGCGAGCCGCGCCTTCATTTGCGTTTCGTATTCGGAGGGCGCACCGGGCTGGTCGCCGAAGATCCACAGCCGCACGTCGGGAAAGGTGCGCTGTACTTCGGCGAGGGCGTCGGCGATGAGGTCGAGGCCCTTGCGGCGGACGACGCTGCCGATGAAGACGAGCAGGCGTGATTCTTTCGCCTCGCGAATCTCCGCGAGCCGCGCGTCGAAGGTATTCGGGATGCGATGGAGTGTGAGGTGCGGAAACCGGCGCTGCAGGGCCTCGGCGACATAGTCGCTCTTCGCGATGACATGGCGGGCGCGGCGCAAAGCGGAGCGCTCGGTGAATTCCACGATGCGGTCGCGCGAAATAGGCCGGGGCGGCACTATCTCATTGATCAGGAAAAACAGCCCCTGGGCGGTGATGACGCTGGGCCGGCCCGTGCGCTGGGCCGCGAGCGCATGGCAGTCCTCGGTGCCATGGGCGTGGACCACGTCGGGCCGCAGGGCGAGCGCGCGTGCGGCCATGCGCCGGGTGTCAAAATAGAAGAGCGTGGCCGAGCGGAGGCGGTCCGGCGCGGCGACAAAATGCACCGGGATACCTTCAATGACCGTGGCGTAGTCCTGCGACGCACCCGGTATCTGCACGATCAACTCGGGATGGATGCAAGTGTGTGCGCGCTGGGCGATCGCCAGGTTCAGCACCCATCGACCGGGATGGCAGCGCACCTTTCCATAGTCTGGATGCTGTTCGGGAATCGGCAGATTGCACAGGTGGACGATTTTCATGGCGGAGTTCCCGTCATGTAGATTTCGGCGCGTCGCGTCGATGGGATTTGTTTGAACTGAGCGGCCCGGATGGAACTGCGGGCCAAAAAAATCGGAGCGTTCGGGAGGATTCGCAACATCGCAGACCCGGAGGATTTTGACAGGACGGTTGCGGCCCCACAATTTTTCCTCCACTTCCCGCTGGGTGTGCAGCAGGATCCATAACCAACATGCCCTCCAACCGCACCTTGAAAGCGGAGTGCCGGCGGGAGGAGCCTCTTGCCGAAGCGCAGCAACAGGTTCTTCATGCGAAACACTGCCAGTTTCGCGGACTGAAAACGATCCCAAGGCGGAGGTCGGGCAAAAAGGCGGAGTGAGGGAACTTCACAGTTCTCTTTTGAAGCGACTTCCCCCGCGCCTGCCAAGGGTTTTGGCCTGATTTCGTTCAATCTTGGGCTCGCTCCATCGGCGGTCTCTTCCGAATTCCGATTCATCGTTCGCGAGAATCGCGCTTGTTCGTTGCCGCGTGACACTCGGAACCATGAGCGGTATCATTCCGTCAATGTCTGAACGCAAGAGCAACCTGCTACTGATCGCCGCCGCCGTGCTGTTTTTCGCGCTGGTCGCGTTTTTTCACCTCGCCAGCGCAAAGGCAGGTCACTCCCATTACCGCGATCAGCATATCGGCACGGCGTTGAAGTATGCGAAGGACGGGATCGATCTGCTCAATCCGGTCATCGTCGGCTTCAACGCCACCGATACGCCGACGCCGCTGGAGGTGCCATTCTGGCAGGCGCTGGCAGCGGTGGTTTTCAAAATCTGCGGGCCGTGGCTCGGCTGGGCCAATCTGCTGTCGCTCGTGCTTTTCGCCGCCGGACTCTGGCCGCTGCATGCGCTCGCGAAAACCTTTCTCGGAGCGCGCGGCGCCTGGTGGGCGCTGATCTTTCTGATGACTCAGCCGATCCTCATTTTCATGAGCGGCCAGGCCTCGGCGGACGGACTCTCTTTCGCGCTCTCGCTGTGGTTCGTGTACTTCGCGCATCAGCTCGTCCGCACCGGCCGCGCGGCGTGGCTGCTGCCCGCCACGGTTTTCGGCGCGCTCGCGGCCGTCACGAAGATGCCGCTGTTCATGTGCGTGGGTCTGGCGAGTTTCTTTTTTCTGCTCCTGCACGCGCCGCGGAGCGCCCGGAGCTGGCTGCTGCTGACGGCCGCGGGACTCGGCAGCGGCGTCATTTTCCTGCTCTGGACGCGGCACACGAATGCGTGTCTCGCGGCCGCGGAATTTCCGCATGCCCAAATCGCCGTGACCTACGGCTCGGAAGGATGGCGCTGGTATTTCGGCGACTGGGCCTACCGCCTCAATCCATTCAACTGGGCCAAGGCCGGCTGGGCCGCGCTCAATGCGCTTTTCGGCAGTTTTGCGCTCGCGGGCCTCGCCGGCTGGGCGCTGCTCTGCCCGCGCAACCGCGTCGCCCAGCTCTGGCTGCTCGCCGCATTCTGCACCACGCTCGTTTTCACCCACCTCGTGCTCGTACACCGGCACTATTTCATCCTCTACTCGCCGGCCATCGCGCTGCTCTGCGCGAGCACCATCGTCCAGATCGAGGAACGGATGGATCCGCGCAAGGTGTGGCAGAATGCGCTCGCTGGAGCGGGCCTGCTTTTCGTCCTGCTGATCTCCGCCGTGCAGGGCTTGATGGGCATCGAGATCACGCTGGACTACGATCCCTATCCGGGAAAAATCGCGGCGATGATCCGCGAGCACACCAGCCCCGACGACAAATTGCTCATCCAGGGCGGAGGCTGGGGCGGCGAAATGCTGATCCTCTCCCAGCGCCGCGGCCTGAGCATCGATGACACAAAAGTCCTGGAAGACGGACCATCGCGCCAGCGGCTCCAGGCGCTCGGCTTTAACAAGGTGGTGCTGATTTCGGAGTCGCCGTTTTTGAACGCGCTGCAACAAACCAATCCGGGGAATTTTTCGCGCGAACGCGTGAGCTGGCGCGAATCTCTCACGCCGGCCGCCGAGCCGTTCAAAACGATTTTCGAGTCGCCCGACGTGCTCATCAAGGAGCTGCCGGTCAGCGCGCCATGAAGGTGCTCATCTCCGGCGTGTGCGGGTTTGTCGGCAGCACGCTGGCGCGCTTTTTCATCGCGCAGGATTCGCGAATCGAGGTCGCCGGGTTCGACAATTTCATCCGCGCCGGCAGCGAGATGAACCGCCGCGCGCTCCAGGCGCTCGGCGTCCGCGTCACCCACGCCGACCTCCGCGTGCAGAGCGATCTCGACGCGCTCCCGGCCGCGGACTGGGTCATCGACGCGGCGGCGAATGCCAGCGTCCTCGCGGGCGTGGACGGCCTCACGAGCAGCCGCCAGATCATCGAGCACAACATGCTCGGAACCATTCAACTCCTCGAATACTGCAAGGCGCATCGCGCCGGGTTCGCGCTGCTCAGCACCAGCCGCGTCTATTCCATTCCGCCGCTCGCGGCGCTGCCGATGCGGGTGGAAAACGACGCCTTCGCGCTCGACGCCGGCGGCGCTCTGCCACCGGGCGTGTCCGCGGCGGGCGTGAGCGAGGACTTTTCCACCGCCGCGCCCGTCTCGCTCTACGGGACAACGAAACTTTGCTCCGAGCAGCTCGCGCTCGAATACGGCGAGGCTTTCAATCTGCCGGTGTGGATCAATCGCTGCGGCGTGCTCGCGGGTGCCGGGCAGTTTGGCCGCGCGGATCAGGGCATCTTTAGTTTTTGGATTAACTCATGGCTCCGGCGGCGCGCGTTGAAATACATCGGCTTCGGCGGCACCGGCCATCAGGTGCGCGACTGCCTGCACCCGCGCGACCTCGCCGCGCTGCTCCTCGCGCAGATGCGCGATCCGGCGCGGAAAGTGAGCCGCCTGCAAAACGTGGCGGGCGGCGCGAGCCAGGCGATGTCGCTGCAACAGCTCAGCGGCTGGTGCGGGCGGCGCTTTGGCGCGCACACGGTCGCGGCGTATGATTGCGAACGTGCGTTCGACATTCCGTGGATGGTCATGGATTCCGCGCGCGCTGCGGAGCAGTGGGACTGGCGTCCGGCGGTTTCGCTCGACGCGATCCTGACCGAGATCGCCGAGCACGCGGAGGCGCATCCCGACTGGCTGGAAATCTCGACGTGACGGCATGACCTTCGCGCGCCTGCCTGCATCGTTCTGGGCGCTGCTCGTCCTCGGCCTCGCGCTGCGCTGCGCTGCGCTGACGCAGCCGCTGCTCGACGCGCACATGATCCGCCAATGCCAGACGGCGGCGGCGACAAAGAGCCTGCTCGAACAGCCCGGCTTCCCGCTCGCCGCGCGGATTCCGTGGCTGGGCGATCTCGACGCGCGCTTCGTCCTCGAGCTACCGCTCTACAACTATCTCGCGATGGGTGTGCATCGCGTGACGGGCAATCTCGATCTCAGCGGCAAGCTGACGAGTGTGATGCTGTGGACACTTTCGTTTTTCCTCCTGCAACCCATCTGGCGGCGGATGCTCGACGGGGCGCAGACCTTTTGGGCAAACACGCTCTTTGTCCTCGCGCCGCTGAGC
>JAYWEB010000026.1:0-6100 GCA_043779575.1 Chthoniobacter sp.
CTACCCGTTTTCGAGGGACGCGCTTTATACGTGTGGCCCCGGAGCCCCGCAAGCGTTTGTGCTCAGAATAATTGCCACCACCGCTTTTTCGCCGCGGGAACGGGTTTCACGGGCACGGGCGCGGCGGGGAGTTCCGCGCGCGGCATGATTTTTACGGACCGGATGACGATGCGCTCAATCGGGTTGTCGTTGCTGTCCACGGGCTTGGCGCTGATGGCGTCGAGGGTGTCGAGACCCCAGACGACATTGCCGAAAACCGTGTAGAGGCCGTCGTAGTTCGGCATGGGCGCGAGGCAGATGTAAAACTGGCTGCCGCTGGAGTGACGCGAGGGGTTGATCTTGTCGGGCAGGCGCGCGGCGGCGAGGGCGCCTTTGGTGTGCTTGCGCCGGATCTCCGCGGGGAGGGTGTAGCCGGGGCCGCCGGTGCCGACATTGGAGCGGTCTTTCTTCCGGCTCAGCGGGTCGCCCATTTGCACGAGCAGGTGCGGAAAGGCGCGGTGGATGGTCTGGCCTTTGTAGAATTTTTTGCCGGCGATTTTCTTGAAATTCTCGACGGTGCGCGGCGCTTCGTTTTCGTAAAATTCGAGGGCGAACTGCTGCGGGGTCTTGTCGCTGCCGACGCGGAGGGTGACGAGCGCGACGTCGTCGGCCCGGGCGGCGGCGAGACTCGCGGCGAGCGCGAGGGCGGTGAGGAGGTGTTTTTTCATGAAGAGAGAAATGGGAGTGGACAGGCGGCGATGCGGACGTCCGCGCTGGTCGGCGCGGCGGGGCGCGCGCGCAGTCCGCTGGTCGGCGAACCGCGCCTGAGATAGCCGAGCGCGATCGGTTTCTCCAAGGCAAAACTGAACGCGACGCTGGTGATGGTGCCGGCGGGGCGGTCGCTGTCGGGCGAAAAAATGGCGGCTCCGGCGACGGGCGGCGTGCCGTCTTCGGAGACGAAGCCGGTGAGCTGGCGATTGACGTGGCCCACGCTTTTCAGCCGCGAGATGACTTCCTGCCCGATGTAGCAGCCTTTGTGGTAGTCGATGTGCGTGCGGTCGAGGCCGGCCTCGGGCGGGAGCGTGTCCTCGCCGAGTTCGGCGCCCCAGCGGGGGAGGCCGGCTTCGATGCGGAGGGTTTCGAGGAGCGCGGGGTCGAGTGCGGGGCGCGCGGAAAAAAGCGCGGCCTTTTCCTCGGCGAAAGCGGCCGCGGGCAGGCGCACGTCCCAGCCGTCGCGTCCGAAACGGCGGCTCGGCACGCACGACGCGCCGGGGATTTCGGGCGGCGGCAGGCCGAGGAAATGGAGGAGCGCGCGGGTGTCGGTGACGTCGGCCAGCGCGACGTCGTCGGCGATGATGTAGCGCTCCAGTCGCGCGGGGAGGCTGGCGCGGAGCGCGGGATCGGCGTCGAGGTGCAGGGCGTCGGCCGCGGCGGTGATGAGGATCTCGGCGCAGAGGTGGCCCTTCGCCGTGGTCACGCACGCGGGCTGCGTCTGGCCGGCGGCGAGCTTGGTGACGTTGCTGGTGACCTGGCCGTTGAGATACCGGACGCGGTCGGCGCCGGTGAGGATGATTTCGACGCGATCCGAAAGATCGGCGAGGCCGCCGCGTGTCTGGAACTGCTCGTAAGCCGCGCGCAGGCTGGTCATGCGGACGCGCGCTTAACCGCGCGCACCGGGCTCGCCGGGCTGGATGCGTTCGCCTTCGAGCGGCTTTTGGTCCGGCGCGCGGGTCCGGCGCGCGGGGATGGCCTTGGATTTCGCGGAGGGCAGCTCCACGACTTTCGCGAGCTTTTCCTCCACCACGCGCGCGGGCGGTGGCGCAGACGGGGGCTCGTTGACGGGCGTCGCCACGACCAGCGCGGCCGCTTCCGCCGGTTCCGCGAGGGCGGACGCGTAGGCCTTGTAGAGCGCCGAGAAATCGAGGTCGCCCCAGCCCTTTTGCACCGCGCCAAACAGCAGCCCGGCGGTGATCGTGGTGACGGGGATTTCGAGGTCGAGCCAGTTCGCGAGACCCACTCCGAGCTGCACGTCTTTGAGCATGTGCTTCACGGAAAAATGCGGCTCGTATTCGCCGGCGATCATCATCGGCAGCTTCAGGTCCACCACGCCGGAGCGGCAGGCATTGTGCGCGAGGGCCGCGCCGAGCACCGCGGGATCGAGCCCGGCGTGCTGCACGATGGCGAGCGCCTCGGCCAGCGTCTGCGCGGTGGCCGCGGAGATCATGTTCGTCACGATCTTGATCGTCGCCGCGCTGCCGATTTCGCCGATGGGGACGAGCGCCTTGCTCGACGCGGCGAGCAGGGGTTTCACGCGCTTGATGACCTCTTCCTCCCCGCCGAGGTAATAGACGAGTTCGCGCTTTTCCGCGGCCAGTTTGCTCCCCGTGAATGGCGCATCCACGAACCCCGCGCCGCGCGACTGCACGTAGCGCGCCGCTTCGATGACGGCTTCCGGGCCGACGGTGGCGTTGCACACCACCACATGCTCCGGCGTCAGCGCGTCGCCCATGGCCTCGATCACCGAAAAAAGCGCGGCGCTGTCGGCGACGAAAATCTGGATGATGTCGGCGACCTCGGCGACCTCGGCGGGCGAGCCGAGGAAATTGGGCGCCGCCTTGGGGGTGCGGTTCCACACATAGACCTGGAAACCCTCCGACCGCAGCCCGGCGGCGACGCGCGAACCGATGATGCCGAGGCCGATCAGCCCGACGTTTTTCGGAGATTTGCGGGGCATGGTGAAAAGGACCGCGCGGCCGTCGGCGGACGAAAGGCCCGGCTACTTCTGCGCGTCGTCCGGCAGCGGCGCGGAGGGCACGGGAAGGGCCGGCGGTTGCGGGGCTTCGGGCAGGTTGATTTTCACGTCGGCCTTTTCGCGCAGCCCCTTCACCACCTTCTCGATTTCACCCTGGCGCTTCTGCTGTTTGAGATAGGCCAGCAGCTTCGGCTTGGCCGCTTCCAGCGTCATCGTCTCCGCCTCCTTGCGGTCGGTGACCTTGATGACATGGAACCCGAACTGGCTGCGCACCGGCTCACTGATTTCGTCCTTCTTCATCTTGAAAGCGGCGTCGGAAAACTCCGGCACCATCTGGCCCTTGCCAAAGAAATTGAGGTCGCCGCTGTTCTGCTTCGCACTCGGGTCTTCGGAAAGTTCCTGCGCCAGTTTGTCAAATGCCTCACCCTTTTTCACGCGGGCAGCGATGGCCTTCGCGGCCTTCTCCTTTTCCGCCACGACCTCGGGCTTCGCGTCCTGCTCCACCTTCACGAGGATGTGGCTGGCGCGGACCTGCTCGGGTTGTTTGAACTGGTCGGGATTCTTTTTGTAGAAGTCCTCCGCGTCACTGTCGGCGACCGCGTCCCTGCCGTTGATCTGCGTATTGATCCAGTTCTCCTGCCGCATACCTTCGCGCACGTTTTCCTTCACCTTCTCGATCGTCATGCCGCTCTTGGCGATCTGCTCTTTGAACGCCGCCTCGGAGCCAAACCGCGTCTTGAACCCCTCCAGTTTCGCCGCCACTTCCTCGTCCGAAACCTTCGTGTCGGCGGCCTTCTTGGTGACGATTTTCTCGATAATCATGTCGTCGAGAATCGTGCGATAGCCCTGGATGCGCTGCTCCTCCGGGAATTTGTCCGCGGGGATGCCCTGCGCGGCGAGCATGCGGGCAAAGGCCTGTTCGAGATCGGCCTTCTTGATCTCCACGCCATCCACCACGGCCACCGGATCCTTGAGTTCGATGGCCTTCGCTGCGGGAGCGGCTTTCTCCGCATCCGCAGCCGCCGCCTTTTTGGCCGGCTCCTTTTTCTTTGGCGTCTCGGCGGCGAAGAGCGTGGAGGCGGTCAGGATGCTGGCGGTGAGGATGAATGTCGGGATGGTTTTCATTGGGAAAAGGCGGCGAAATTGCCACGGTGCCGCGGGCTTGGCTAGGAGGAATATCGCGGATCTCGCGAGTGGCTTTCCCGACCAGCGATTCCGCGGTTGCACTCCGCCGGGAGACTGCGTAAGACACGCGCAGATTATGAGATTTCCGCTCGCGCTCACTGCCAAAATCGCCGCTTACATCATTGGAAAAAAACTGCGGGGGGTGGAAAAATTCGCCACCGTCCTGCAGCTCGAACCGCTCCACACCTGCAATCTGACCTGCACCGGCTGCGGGCGGATTCGCGAGTATTCCACCTCGCTGAAAAACGTCATGCCGCTCGAAGACTGCCTCGGCGCAGCGGCGGAGTGCGATGCACCGATGGTCTCCATCTGCGGCGGCGAACCGCTCATTTACCCGCAGATCGAGGCGCTCGTCGGCGGGCTGCTCGGCCAGGGCCGCATCGTCTATGTCTGCACGAACGCCAGTTTCATGCGGAAAAAGATGCGCGAATACCTCGCGATGGAAACGCTGCGGGCACCGGCATCGATCGATGAAAAAATCCAGGTATTGCTGAGCGAGGAACTCATTTCCCAAAAAGACGCCGAGGAAATCCGCAAAGGCCCGAAGGACGAGACGAAGCCGGTCATCGCGCCATCGGACTGGATGTATTGGAACGTGCATCTCGACGGCCTCGAACGGACGCACGACCTCATCGTCGAGCGCGAGGGCGTTTTCAAAGAAGCCGTGCTGGCCTTGCGGATGGCGAAAATCCTCGGCTACCAGGTCGCGACAAACACGACCGTCTATAAAGAGACCGAAGTGCAGGAGATTGAGGACATGTTCGCCTTCCTCAGCTCGCTCGCGCTCGACGGCCACACCATCGCGCCCGGCTACGAGTACGACGCCGCCAAAGTGGACATGGTGAAGCGCCTCGGCATCGAGCCGGAAAACTTCTTCCTCACGCGCAAGCTGACCATCGAGAAATTCGCCAACGTCGAAAAATGGGGGGAGAAATATCCCATCTTCGGCACGCCCGTTTATCTCGAATTCCTCGCCGGCAAGCGCGACCTCACCTGCTCCGCGTGGGCCATCCCCACGCGCAACATCCGCGGCTGGAAAGGCCCGTGCTACCTGATGACCGACGGCCATTACACCAGCTACCGCGAGCTTTTGGAAAAGACGAACTGGGACGCCATCGGCGTCGTCGATGGCGTGGCCCGTGACCCGCGCTGCGAAAACTGCATGATGAACTGCGGCTACGAGCCCACCGCCGCCCTCGGCTTGCACGCCAAGCCCGGCGACATGTGGAAGAACATCAAATTCAACTTCGGCAAACGCCCGCTCGGCACGCCCAACGCCGAGATCGAAGCCTTCAACGGTGTGAGCGCCGGCAAAGGCCACCTGACCGGCGGAAAGAAAGACATCCCTGCAGAAACGGCGGTCACGGCGTAGGCTTTTCTCAAAGCCGTGTCTTACCACTCGAAAGACGAAGCCGAAACGCCGCGGCGAGTCGTCGCCGACGGCCCGGAGACGCTGAGCCAAAGCCGCTCCGCGCTGGAGCACGCCATTTCCAAGGCGCAGGAAAACCTCCTCCGCCTCCAGCACGGCGACGGCTACTGGGTCGGCGAACTTTTCGTCGATAGCACGCTCTGCTCGGACTACGTGCTCTTCATGCACTGGGCCGATGAAGTGGACGCCGTGCTCCAGGAAAAATGCGTCGCCCACATCCGCCGCCGGCAGCTCGCGGACGGCGGCTGGAACATCTACGAGGGCGGCCCGAGCGAGGTGAACGCCACGGTCAAAGCGTACTTCGCGCTCAAGCTCGCGGGTCACGCGCCCACGCAGCCGTGGATGCAGGAGGCGCGTGCTTGCGTGCTGCGGCTCGGCGGCATCCCACAGATGAACACCTACTCGAAACTCTACCTCGCGCTCCTCGGGCAGTTCCCGTGGAAGTATCTGCCGACCGTCCCCGTCGAGATGATCTTCATGCCGGAATGGTTCTTTTTTTCGATCTACAAAATGTCCTCGTGGAGCCGTGCCATGCTCATCCCGCTCGCGCTGCTCAACCACCACAAGCCCACGCGCGAACTCCCCGCCGACCAGCAGCTCCACGAGCTTTATCCCGTCGGTTCCGAGCAGGACTTCCTCGGCCTGAGCCGCAGCGGGCCGCGCCTTTCGTGGCCGAATTTTTTCCTCGTCTGCGACGCCGTCCTCAAGCTCCTCCACAAGCTCCCGTGGAAACCCGGACGCCAGACCGCGCTCGC
>JAYWEB010000027.1:0-6083 GCA_043779575.1 Chthoniobacter sp.
TTCACCGGCCCTGGGAAGCAATTCCCAGGGCCGCTGCTTTTTCCGGCGGACGCCGAACCGGAGCTTTCCCAGTCCATAGCCGGAAGTTAAGCGCTGCTCGCCGCTCGACATCACTGACAACGCCGAGTATTCTCCAAACATGAAAATTACCTATGCGAAACCCGTTGGTCGTTTCCACGTATTTCTCCGCTTTGATGACGGGGCTTCAGGAACTTTGGATTTGAGCCACTTTGCTGGGCGGGGTGTATTCTGTGCCTGGCAGCAGGAAGGTGTGTTCGAGCAACTCACAATCAGCCCGGCTGGTGCTCTCCAGTGGCCCGGTGACCTCGACTTGTGCCCGGATTCGCTCTACCTCCAGATGGCCGGGAAGTCCGCCGCCGAATTCTTCCCAGCTCTGCACGAATCACTCGCCCATGCCTGAGGTCAGCCGATTTTATGGCATCGTGATCCAAATCCACTATGGCGATCACCCCCCACCTCATTTTCACGCCCTCTATGCCGGTGATGTTGCCAAAATCGCTATCGGGACGTTGCAGGTTATCGATGGCTCACTTCCAAAGCGTGCTTTAGGACTTGTTCTCGATTGGGCGTCTGCTCACCAGCCGGAGCTGTGTGTAGCATTCGACCGCGCTGCCGCACTCCAAGCGCCCGGCAAAATTGCCCCGCTGGAATAGTGGTTCAGCTACGAATGACCGCAACGCCCATGCTCAAGTTTGAAGTGCAACACCGAGTTGGCGCGGCTGTCACGCCCCCCAGCTTCCCACCTCCGGCTTCGGTATGGTCCTTGATTGGAGCGCCCGGACAGGCCGGCTTCCGCTGCTCCTAAAGCCCCCGCGGGCCACCGCCCGCGCCAAGCAAACAATTCACCGGCCCTGTGAAGCCATTCCCAAGGCCGCTGCTTTTCCAGCGCTTGCTTGGACTGGAAGCCTTCCACGGCAAGGCCCACTCGACATCAAACGGGAAGAGCGTAATCTGCAACCCATGAGCCAGACACTTCAATACCTCACTGACGAGCGTGGTGATCGAACAGCCGTCGTTCTTCCCATCAGCGACTACGAAAACCTGCTTGAAGATCTGGATGACCTCGCCGTGGTCGCCGAACGCCGCGACGAACCCGTAATCCCGCACGACGAATTCCTCGCCGAACTGCAACGCGATGGAGTCCTTTAGCGTTCAATGGCGCAGCTCCACCCGCAAAGACATTCGCAGTTTGCCGCGTCAGGAAGTGGCCCGCATCGTTGCCGCCGTCGCTCAGCTCGCCAGTGACCCATTGCCACACGGCACCCAGAAGCTCTCCGGTTCCGAGCGCACCTATACCGAATCCGCGTCGGAGATTACCGCGTTGTTTATGAGGTATTCACCGCCGCGCACATCGTCGAGGTCCAACACGTCAGACACCGCAAGGACGTCTATCGGGAATGACCGCGCGGTGGACAACGCCGTCCTAACACCGAGTTTCCCCCTCGTTCCCAAAGCGCTCCGCTAACTTTGGGAACGAGAGGAACGAGAGGAAAAAACGCCGGTGCGCTGCGCTGCCGTCTCGGAATCGTTCGCCTGCACGGCGGTTCGGCCCGGTGTGCCCAGCCTGGCCGGCTTCCCCCGCCTCCGCCGGCCCGCCTCCCCCGCCCGCTTCAAGCCAACCTTTCACCGGCCCGGGGAAGCAATTCCCAAAGCCGCTGCTTTCCCCCGCCGTGTCCGCGGTGTCGATGAGCTCCCCGCCGAGCAGACTGCTGTTGCCGGTGCCGAGCTTCATCGCGGCGTCCAGAGGCTGAGGTTTGAAAAAGAGGGCGGCGATGGCGAGCAGGGCGATGGCGGGGCGGAGGCTTTTACCTTGGTCGCGAGCCGAGTTGCTTGAGCCTCGATACCGGCAGCAATGCGGGTGGCTAATCTCCACTGGACAACCCGGTCTGTGATGGAAAGATTATCAGGAAGCGACGCTTCCGTGTGGTGCGGGGCGCGCGCCTTCTACGTATTCGCATAATAACGCTGATTCTTACCAAAAACGCCCTTCGCGGGCTGGTCGCCGGCTTGCTTTTGACGGCGGTTGGAATGGGCTGCACGCAAGCGACCGAGGTGGCGCTGATGACTTCGCTCGGGGAGATTCGCGTGGAGTTTTACGAGGACAAGCCGGTCACGGTGGGGAACTTCCTGGCGTATATGAACGCCGGTCGCTTCACGGGCTCTTTTGCCCACCGGCTGGTGCCGGGCTTTGTGCTGCAGGGTGGGGGATTCACGATTCAAGGAAGCAGCATCAACTCTGTTCCGACATTTGCGCCGATCGTGAATGAATATGGAGTGGGTCAAACCCGCAGCAACATTCTGGGAACCATCGCCATGGCCAAGCTGGGCGGAGATCCGAACTCCGCGACCTCCCAGTGGTTTTTCAACCTTGGCAATAACAGCGCGAATCTGGATTCGCAGAATGGAGGGTTCACGGTGTTTGGCCATGTCGTGGCGGGGCTGAATGTGCTCACGCTTTTTAATACCACCTTTAACCAGTCATCCACTGGCGGGCGCGGAGTTTACAACGCCACCGCGCAGTTGGGTTCCACTTTTAATAGCCTGCCGCTCCTGGCTGGCTCGCTCGCTCTAAACAACTTCATCTACACCGATTGGAGCATTGTCACTGCGACTGCCTACTGGGCCGGCACCACTGGCACCCAGTGGAATCAGTCCCCCAATTTCGCCACCAGCCGGACCGCCAACTACAGCTTCACCAGCCCGCTCAATGCCACGACTGATGTGGTCTTTAATGCCGATGGCGCGGCGAATTTTGCAAACACCACGCTGGGGGCCAACCAGTCAATCCGAACCCTAACTCTGAGCGCGGCCTCGGCGGTCGGTATCGGTGGCGTCCACACGCTCACGATCATCCCCGGCGCACCCACGGCCGGGATCACCGTGTCCGCCGGTGCTCCCGGCCCGCTCACCCATGCCATCGCCAGCAACGTCGCGCTCGGCGCGCCTCAGACCTGGACCGTGGCCGACGCCGACCGCACGCTCGTGGTCGGCGGGAATGTGAGCGGCAACTTTGCCCTGACGAAGGCGGGCCACGGCGTGTTGAGCCTCGAGGGGACGCAGGCTTACACCGCGCTCATCGCCGCGGACGGGACCACCAATGTGAACGGAGCCTTCGTCCCACCTGTGGGAATGGCCAGCGTGGCCGTGTCCGCCGGAGCAAAACTGAAATTCGGCAGCGTGAGCCAGACCCTCGGCTCGCTGACCATCGGCGCGGGCGCGACGGTTACTTTCACGAGCGGTGCGGCGGCTGGGGCGTTCAGCGGGAGTGGAAAAGGGGCGGGCTTGGGTGGGGCGGCGGCGGTCCCCGAGCCAGGCACGGCGGGGCTGCTGCTCCTCGGTGCGCTGGGCGTGCTGGGGCGCCGGCGCGCGGGACAGCCCTGAGAGGGCGTCGGAAAAGTCGTCCGCGTGAGATCTTCCCTCTTGCTCCTGCTCTTGATCTTGATCCCTTCCCCCCGCTGTCGAAGGATCAAGAGCAAGAGCAAGTGCAAGTGCAAGAGCAAGAGCAAGAGCAAGAGCAAGAGCAGGAGTAAGAGTAAGACAAAGAGTAAGAACGGGGCGGCGCGAGTTTTTCAACAGGCTGTTAGCCATCAGATCCGCGCCGCCTGGCATCGCATGTTCTAAAGGCTGTCAGCGCATTTTTGCATCGCCTCTTCCTGCTTGGCGATGCTTTCGACGAGGCGGAACTGGGTGCGGGCGCGATCGAGATTGTGCTGCGGGCGGTGGACGCGGAAATAGACGTCGCCGTGAAGGTAATCGGTGAGAAAGCGCAGGCCGATGGTGTAGGTGATAAGACGACCGCTGAAGGCAATGAGCGCGCGCTCGTTTTTCGTGAGAAAACCTCCGGCAGCCTCGATGTAACCGCGAGCCAGCCCCTTGAACATGGGCATGCACATCCGCACTTTTGTCAGATCCAGTTCATCTTCGAGGGTCGGACTGGTGGTCGTGCGGATCATGTCGCCAAAATCGTAGAGTGGGCTGCCAGGCATGACGGTATCAAGGTCCACGACACACATCGCCTCGCCGGATTGCAGGTCGAGCATGACGTTGTTGAACTTTGTGTCGTTGTGGGTCACGCGCTCGGGAATGCGCTTTTTTGCGAGGGCAGCGAGCACCACGTCCACGATGGCCTCCTGCTTTAAGGCCCAATCGATTTCCGCTTTGGCCGAGGCCGCACGGTTCGCTTTGTCGCCGCCAATCGCCGCGACCAATGCGTCGAAACGCTTTCTCGTATTGTGAAAATGCGGAATGGTTTCGACGAGGCGGCCACCGGGGAGATCCACGAGCAGGCTTTGGAATTCGCCGAAGGCCTTGCCCGCTTGAAAAGCCTGCGCGGGGGATTCGACTGCTTCAAAAGTCCGCACGCCTTCGATAAAGACGAAAGTCCGCCAATACTGGCCGTCACTCGTTTTGTGAAACGCCCGGCCATCGTGCGTCGGCACGACCGTGAGCGAGCGGCGCGTGAGATTGTTTGTGTCTCTAGCGGCCAGTTTACCGCGCAGATGCGTGGTCACCCGCAGCAGATTTTCCATCACCCCAGCGGGGTCTTTGAAGACGTCGTGATTGATGCGCTGATGGATGTAGCGCACCTTCGTGCCGCCTTGATCGTAGGTAGCGGTGTAGGTTTCGTTGATATGCCCTACTTTGCATGGCTCCGCGTGCAGGATTTCTCCGTGGATTTGGAATTGCCGGGAAATTTCGAGGAGGTGGATTTGTTTGCTGCCATTCATGGGAATGTGGATGAAAATCGTTGGCAAGGGCGGGTGCAAGCGTGCGGTTTGGGGATGGATCGGCCCCAGAGGGAGAAGGTGGTGCCGGAGTCTTTCCCGGAGGGTTTCGTTGCGCGTTGAAATGAAGGCCGTGAAATTTTGCAGGATTCGGCTACGTGATGCCCCTCGATCGGCAACGGCGCGGCCGCTTTTTCTCGGGGGAGGCGGAGTTTTTTCTTCAAAAACATTGACCTCCGGGCGGAAAAGTGGGAAAAAATGGGGGTCTGGGGCAAAAATTGGCGATTTCCCCCTTCAAAAATGTCCACTCCAGCAGACATACCCGTGAATTTCTTTGGTTCGGAGAGCTATTCCCTCGACGACAAGGGCCGCGTGACCGTGCCGTTTGACTGGCGGCGTCGGGACGAGGTGGCGGATGTGTTTTACCTCGTGCCCGACAGCAAGGGCGAATGTCTGCGGGCGATGCGGGAAGAGCGCTACGCGAAATTTGGCGAAGAGGCGCGCAATCACCTCGACATGAATCCGGAGAAACACCGGATGTTCATGCGCAATTTCTATTCGCAGTGTGCGAAGACGACGACCGACAAGCAGGGCCGGATCACGATTCCGAAAGCCTATTGCGAGCGCTTCCGACTCAAGGGCGAGGTCCGACTTAACGGAGCGGGTGACCTTTTTGAAATCTGGAACGGGACGGCGCATACGGCGCAGCAGAAACGCGACGCCCCCGACTTTAAGAAAATCACGGGGGACCTGGGCCTATGATCGCGCCAGAGCTACTTCCGCTTTCCCGTCAGCCGCGACTGACTTCGCGGAAGCCAACCCGATCCATGACTGCCTCGAATCGCAACTACGAATACCACGAGTCCGTGCTGCTGGCGGAAGTGGTGAGATTCCTCGCGCCGGCACCGGGCCGCACGATCGTCGATGGCACGCTGGGCGGCGGCGGGCACTGTGCGGCGCTGCTGGCGGCGGGCGCCCGGGTGATCGGGCTCGATCAGGATCCCGAGGCGCTAAAATTTGCCAGTTCCCGCCTCGGTGATGGGGGGCGGGATTTTCGGCCGGTGAGGGCCAATTTCGCCAACATCGCCGCCGTTCTGGACACGCTGGAGATCGGTCAAATCGACGGCGCGCTGCTGGATTTGGGAGTTTCCTCGCATCAACTCGATACGGCCGAGCGCGGCTTCAGTTTTATGAGGGAAGGCCCCTTGGACATGCGGATGGATCCGAGTGCGCCGGTCAGCGCGGCTGATCTCGTGAACCTGCAGTCCGGAGAGCAGCTCGAAAGTCTTTTTCGCAATTTCGGCGAAGAGCCCGCTGCGCGAAAAATCGCCGCGCGTC
>JAYWEB010000028.1:0-6060 GCA_043779575.1 Chthoniobacter sp.
TTCGCGAGATTCTTGCCCGCCACCTGCACGCCGACTTCCTGCGCGGAAAGCGACTTTGCTGCATTCAGAAGACCACCGATAAGTCCGGCCATAACTCAGCTTTTCTCCAGTAACCGGCCGACTCCAGCCGAGGCTTTGATCTTCATCCGGCCCTGCGGCGAATAGGTCCGCGTCACGGTGCCGGGGCTCAGCGTGGACACAATTTCCTGCGTCACCTCGATGGTCCGTGCGAGCAGCATTTGATTCTGCTGCGCGCGGCGGCGGGCCAGGGAAATGAGGCGGTTCACCTCGGTAATCAGCGCCTGCACCAACGGCCACATCGGTTCGGCAAAGAGCGGCTTGAGGGCGGTCACACTACTGTGCGCTGGCTGCCCGCTTACGGTCGCCAGTTCGGCGACCAAGATCTCCCGATGCCTGCGGCGATCACGGGTGGTGACCAGTTGCAGGCCGATCTGTTCATCCGCCAGCGTCACCGCTTCCGGATCGCGTGCGAGGATCACGCTTTGTTGCTCATCGAAACAATTGAGCAGTGCCCCGTACTCCGCCACCTCCTCCCGCAGCGCCACAATGATCTGCCCCTGCCGATCCGTTCCGGCACCAAGCTCGCCAAAATGCGCGATCACGGTTTCTTCCCCCCAAGTTGGGCCTGGATGACCGAGGAAACCCCGAGGCCGCCTCCCTGGGTGATGCTATTGGCGAGCGAATCCGTCAACAGATAGCCGAAGACTTCACCGGAGGCGCCCCCCTCAAGGAGCGGCCCCATCGACTCGGTCAGAAACTGGCGGACTAGGATGCTCTCGAACTGCTGAGACGCCTTTTCGAGATCCTGTGGGCGTGTTGCCTTCGCTTCGAGTTCACCGGGAACAGGCCGGACCGTCGCGGCGGAAATGGGTGGCGTAGTCATGGTCAGTTCAGAACGAGATCCGCCTGCAGCGCGCCGGCTTTTTTCATGCTTTGGAAAATGGACATCATCTCGCGCGTCGTGAGTCCCAGCGCGTTCAAAGCCGATGCGACCTGCTGAATCGTTGGGAGCTCATCCACCACTTTGAACTTACCCTTTTGCTCCGTCGCCGTGGTTTCCGTGCTCGGCACCACCACCGTCTCACCCCGGCGACTGAACGGCGACGGCTGGCTCACGCCGAGACTGGAGGCGATGTTGATCGTGAGCGAGCCGTGACTTACCGCGACGGTGGAAATCCGGACGTTCGCGGTCGCGATGATCGTCCCGGTGCGCTCGTTGATGACGACTCTCGCAATGTTGTCCGGCACCACTTCGATGGCTCCGAGGGAAGCGATGAAATTTACTTCGTAACCCTGATACTTGGCCGGCACGCAGATATTCACGGAGGAGGAATTTTTGGCCAGCGCCGTGCCGGGAAAGACATCGTTCACCGCCTCCGCCATCCGGGCCGCCGAAGCAAAGTCTGGATTCAGCAGCAGTAACTCAATCGACTTGTCGCGGACTAGCTGCGCCGCGATTTCCCGCTCCACCACCGCCCCGCCGCTGATCATGCCCACCGTCGGATGATTCTTCTGCACGGTCGCGCCGCCTGCCCCGCCTTCACCCCCGAGAAATCCACCCACCGCGATTGCCCCCTGCGCCACCGCATAGACGGCCTCGTCGGCGCCGAGCATCGGCGTCTGCAAGAGGACGCCACCCTGAATCGTCTTGGCATCACCGATGGATGACACCGTGATGTCGATCTTGGTCCCCGGTTTCGCAAACGCCGGGATGTCGGCGGTAATCATCACCGCCGCGACGTTGTCGGACTTGATCGTGTTCGCCGGCACATTCACGCCGAAGCGCTGCAACGCATTGGCGATGCTTTGCACCGTGTAGGAAAGCTTGCTGTCCCCCTTGCCGGCGAGACCCACCACGAGGCCGTAGCCCACCAATTGGTTCTCTCGCCCGCCTTCCACCACCGTGAGGTCTTTGATCCGCGAGGCTGCTGCCGGGCTGATGCATCCCCAAAGAGCGATGACACCGGCGACGACGTGGAGATAGGAGAAGCGCATCATCAGAACGGGTTGAGTTTGTCGTTGAGTTTAAGTAGCCATCCCTTCTTCTGCGCCTCGGTCAGCGTCCCTTCCGAGACGATTTCCACGCGGGCATCCGCGATGTTGCTCGAAGCCACAGTGTTGTCCGGCATGATGTCATACGGGCGGATAATGCCCCGCAGTGACGCGAACTGACGTTCCTTCGAAAACGAAACTTCACGGAGCCCCTCCAGCACCAGATTGCCATTGGGCAGGGTGTCGATGATCTGCACGGCGCAGCGGGTCGTGATGGTCTGGCTGTTCCGGATTTCACCACCGCCGGTGTAGTTATTGGAGCCGTTGGTCGGTAGGGGGGGTGGCTCCGGCACCGTCGCACCCCTGGGCAAAGCCTCGCGCACTTCCTTATTGAAGAGCTTGCTCGGGACGTTGCCTAGAAACTGACTCACGAGGTTGCTGGCGATACCGGTCACGTTGGACTTGCTGTCCTTGTCGGTCTTAGTCCGCAGCGTGTTGGAAACCGATGCGCTTTCCTGCACGATGATCGTGACGATGTCGCCGACCCGCTTCGCGCGTTTGTCGGCAAACATGCCCCGCTCGTCGGTGATGCCATCCTTCCACAGCGAACCGGCCTGGACCGGCCAGATCGCGCTGCTGAGGAGGAGGGCGGCGAACGCGCTAGAAGTGGATTTGAACTTTGTTTTCATTGATGACCTCGCCGTTGATTTCGCGGCGGCTTTCCAGATTGCGCAGCCGGATTTGTTCGCCCGTCGCTGCGTTCTCCAGAGCCAGCGCCTTCATGCTGATCGCCAGCATTCCATTTTGTGCCACGACTTCGACGACCTGGCCCTTGCGAATGACCGGGCGCGCAACAACATCCCGACGTGTCAGCGGCCGACCCGCAGCCACACTCGTAACAAGATCGAGCAACGCCGGGTCGGTCTCCGCGGAAATCAGCGGATTCCGCTCGCGCAGGACATCGACTTTCTGCACCGATACGAGTGCCGCGGAAAGTGTTTGCCCACGGTCGAGACGACTCGTGGCCACCCACACATCCTGCCAGAGTTGCGCGGCCAAAGGCACCTGCCAGTCGCCCACTTGCTCGCGTCCCGAACTGACCTTTACCCGCAGGAAGAATGTGCCGCTCAGGCCGGCCGTCGGCATCTCGGTGATCGCCACCGCGAAGTCCGCTGCTGGCATTTTCACCGGCTGCCAAGGGCGCGTCAGCGACAGCTTGAGATTGCCTTTGATCGACAAACGCGCCGCGAGTTCCTTCTCCAACTCCGCAATGAAAGCGTCGGCACCGAGCGTGCCCGCGATCTCTCCGACCGCGACCGCTTGGCTGCCTGGAGCAGGTGGTTCGACAGTTTTTCCGACGACCGCCGGTGGCTTGAGTGGTTCGAGCAGACTGTCGATCTGCGCACCAACCGACCCACCGGCCAGGGCGCAAACGGCGATGGCAAGGAGCAGTTTCATCGTTTGATCTGAGCCATCTGCTCCAACATGCTGTCGGAGGTCTGAATGGCCTTGGAGTTGATCTCATAGGCCCGCTGCGCCTGGATCATGTTCACCATTTCTTCGACGATGTTGACGTTCGAGCTTTCCAGGAAACCCTGCGTCAGCGTGCCATAGCCGTCCTCGCCCGGATTCCCCTGCTCTGCCGTGCCGCTGCCCGCTGTCTCCTCGTAAAGATTGCCTCCGAGACTGCGCAACCCGCTGGGGTTGGCGAACCGCGAAAGTTGCACCCGGAAGGTCTGCGTCCCGGCCGCCCCTTGCACCGTTACTTCGCCATTCGGAGAAACGGAGAACCCCGTCGAACCAGGCGGGATCGGTTGAAAGCCGCTTAGCACCGGCAAACCATCGCTCGTCGTCACCTTCCCTTGCCCGTTCACCTTCAGCGCGCCATCGCGGGTGTAGGCGAAAGTTCCGTCCGCCCGCTGGACCTGCAGGAACCCGTCGCCCTCGATGGCCAGGTCATGCTTCTCTCCGGTCTGCTTGAGCTGACCTTGCGTGAATATTTTGGTCGTCGAGGCCACCCTGGTGCCGTAGCCCGACTCGACACCCGTCGGGACCACGTTGCCCCCGCCGGCTTCCGCTCCGACCTCGCGCGTTTTCTGGTAAAGCAAATCTTGAAACTCGATCTTACTCCGCTTAAAGCCGGTAGTATTGGCGTTCGCGAGGTTGTTCGCGATCGTGTTCAGGTTGAGCTGCTGGGCTTCCATGCCCGTCGCTCCGGAGTATAGAGACTGGATCATAGGTTCTTAAATGACTGGGTTGCCGAGGGATTCGATCGCCTTCCCCGTATTTTCATCGTGGGAGTAGATCATTTTCTGACTGGCTTCGTAAGCCCGCGCCACGGTCACCAGATTGATCATTTCCAGCAGCGGCGAGACGTTGCTGCTTTCGAGGAATCCCGACAAAACGGCCGGACGTTCCACAGCCTGCGGCTGGGTATTCGGGTCCGTGGATGCGAGCATCCCCTCACCAACGCGGTGGAGTGTCTTGGGATTGGCAAATTCAAACACGCCGATCTTGCCGATCGGCGTGTCGCCCTGCATGAGCGTCCCATCGCCGTTGATTGCGATCTTGCCACCACCGGCTTTCAGCGTCAGCGGCCCGCCGTCACCCATCACTGGAAAGCCCTGTTTGGTGACCAGCGTGCGATCCGGGTTGAGCTTAAACCCACCGTCGCGGGTGTAACCCATCTCCCCATTGGGACGCTGCACCTGAAAAAATCCGCCGCCTTGAATGGCAAAGTCCAACTCGCTGCCGGTCGCCCCGAGTTCACCCGGCTTCATGCTGATCTCATTGACCACTCCCGGCATCACGCCCCGGACCTCCTTGCCCAGTCTTCCTTCGTCGCCAATCCGCTCCAGTTCACCCAGCACACTCGCAAACGACGTCTCCTCCTTTTTGAACCCAGCCACCGACGACGACGCAATATTCTGCGAGATAGTCTGCTGCCAGCGCTCAAGCGCGGAAAGAGCTGCGGCACCTTGGTAAACTCCGACGTTCATAGCTACCATGCTTAGCAGTCCATGTGCCATCAACACACTTCAGTGAGGCTCCTGGGCGCCTCCGGGATCAGAACCCTCGATCAGTGGCAACAATTGCCACCCATCCGCTCACCGACGTCAATATTCGCACGCCAACTCGATCCGCTGGCAGCATGTGCAAGTGACGACGATACGCCGTACCACGCCACCCTCCTGAATGACCTCGATCTGCGGCGCGTCCAAAGCTTCCCCAGCGTCCCGACCCTCAATCCGGCGCGCACTTCCGCTCGGTGTCAGACTTGCCGCGCGTGCGGAAAAAAGGGACTGGAACCCGGTCTCCGGCGCCGTGGAGCCAGAGCCTAGTGTGCGATCCGAAGCGACCGCTGGGCGACCTGCGAGAAAATCCTGAAGCATAGTGAGAAAGAGTTAACGGCTGGCGGCAAGACTGATGGTGAGACGTTCGTTCGCTTGGCTAGCGGCCGTGGCACCCAGCGGTTTGGTCGCGGCATAGCCAGTGACACGTTCGATTTTTTCGGGTTTCACCGCATACTTAACCAGCAGACGTCGCGCCGCATTCGCCCGGTCCGCGCTCAATTCCCACGGCCCGTAATCGGCATCCTTCGCCGGATCGTCGGCCGAGGTGTGACCATCGATGTAAACCTTCAGATCGTTGCGGTCGATGATCCACGCGAGGTTTTGCAGCGTGAGCTGCCCCCACTCGGTGATCTCCGCCGTACTCTTCTTGAAAATGGCGTGCTTGGTTTTGTCGTAGAGCGTGATTTTCAAACCATCCGACGTCACCTGCATATCGGCGGCCTTTTCCTCCACCACGTCCCGCGCGTTGATCATCTTGTTCAACTCGCTCGCCAAGGAGTTGAGAAAGGCCAAATTTGCCGCAGTGGCCTTGCCGTGAGCATCCTCCTCTCCCGCTGAACCACTCGCCTTCGCATCCAGAACTCCACCGCCGGTCTCGGCATTCACCGCGCTGAACGGCTGCTTAAAATACTTGGAAGTCGCCAGCATGATTTTTTTGTCCTGCGCGCAGATCCACAGCACCATGAACAGCGCC
>JAYWEB010000029.1:0-6042 GCA_043779575.1 Chthoniobacter sp.
GCTTTCCTACAGCCCGTCGCCCGCCTTCAGCGTCTGCCGGCCTTCGTAGATCACGTCCTTGTAAGTCGCGCCGGCGGGGATCATCGGGAGGACGTGCTCGGTGTAGGGCACCATCACGTCGAGGATGTAAGGCTCATCCGCGTCGAGCATCCGCTGCATGGCGGCGGCGAGGTCCTTCTTGTGCAGCACGCGCTCGCACTTGATGGCGAAGCCTTCGCACATCTTCACGTAGTCCGGGTAGATGCCGGTCGGGTCAACGAGGCTGCCCTCGTAAATTTTCTTCGGGTTGCCGAGGAAGGTGTGACCGCGGTTCGATTTGTAGAAGCGGTCCTCCCACTGCATCACCATGCCGAGCCACTGGTTGTTCAGGATCATCACCTTCGCGTTGATCCCCTCGACGTGCGCCATGGCCATCTCCTGCACGTTCATCAGGAAAGAGCCGTCGCCATCGATGTCGATGACCTGCTTGTTCGGAAAAGCCACCTTGGCCCCGAGCGCCGCGGGATAGCCAAAGCCCATCGAGCCGAGGCCCGCGCTGGTCAGCAGCGTGCGCGGCTGCGTGAAGTCATAATACTGCGCGGCCCACATCTGGTGCTGGCCCACGCCGGTGGTGATGATCGCCTCGCCTTTCGTCAGCTCGTAGAGCAGGCGGATGGCATACTGCGGCTGGATCACGTCCTCCGTGTCGTTGAACCGGAACGGAAACGCCTCGCGCCACGCGGCGATTTTCACATACCAATCCGGGAACGCCGTGAACCCTTTCTTCACGCGCGAATTGCCCGCTTTCTCAAGCAGGACATTCAGCTTGGCCAGCGCGTATTTCACGTCGCTCAGGATCGGCAGTTTCACGACCTTGTTTTTGTTGATTTCCGAGTTGTCGATGTCGATGTGGACGATCGTCCCGTGCTTCGCAAACTCGCTGATCTTCCCCGTCACCCGGTCATCGAACCGCACGCCGATGGCCAGCAGCAGATCGGCTTCATTGACCGCGTTGTTCGCGTACACCGTGCCGTGCATGCCCAGCCATTTCAGCGAAAGCTCATGCGTCTCGGGAAAGCAGCCGATGCCCATCAGCGTCGTCGCCACCGGGATGCCCGTGCGCTCGACGAATTCCAGTAGCTCCGCGCTCGCCTCGCCCGAGATGATGCCGCCGCCGCAGTAGATCATCGGACACTTCGCGTTTTTGATGTGGCCGATGACTTCGTTCAGCGCCGCGTCGTCCGCGTGCTTCACCGGATCGTAGCCGCGGAGGTTCACCTCGGTCGGGAAAATGGGCTGCGTCGTGGCCTGCTGCACGTCCTTCGGGATGTCGATCAGCACCGGCCCCGGCCGGCCCGTGGTCGCGATGTAAAACGCCTCCTTCACGATCCGCGGAATGTCGTTCACATCCATCACCAGGAAATTGTGCTTCACGATCTGCGCCGTCACCGAAAACACATCTGTCTCCTGAAACGCCCCCTTGCCGATCATGTGCCGCGGCACCTGCCCCGTGATCGCCACCAGCGGCGTCGAGTCCAGATACGCATCGGCGATGCCCGTCACCAGATTCGTCGCCCCCGGCCCGCTCGTCGCCATCACCACGCCCGCCCGGCCCGTCGCCCGCGCATAGCCCTCCGCCGCGAAAACGCCGCCCTGCTCATGCCGCGGCAGATACGTCCGCAGCACGTCCTCCCGCTTCGTCAGCGCCTGGTGCATGTGCATCGACGCCCCGCCCGGATACGCGAAAATCGTGTCCACCCCTTCGCGGATCAGACACTCGACGAGAATCTCCGCCCCGCTCATGGTGACACCGCGCTCAGGCGTGGCGGATTTCGTCGTCGGTTCGGTGGATTTGGTCGGAGTGCTCATGGTGGTTTGCTCGTGGAAAAAGGCCGCGAAGCTAGCAGCCGCACTGGCTACCGGCAAGCGGGGATATGCGCCTGCGCGCAGGTCCGTGATCCATATTCACAGCTTGGCCCGGTTGACCTTGGCGATGGCCTGCCGGTTCGCCTCCACCGCCGTGGCGGCATCTCCCATTCCTCGCACCAGCCGGGCAGTGGGCGCGCGTGATCGGCGGGTTTGGTAGCGATTGGCACCCGATGAAATACGCGGCAGGCGTGGGTGGATGGTGCCGCTCCGCGCGCCAGCGGCACGACGTTTGAGGCCCGTTCGCGCGATGAAGGCAAATGTCCGGTCGCCGTCGCGGACGCGCGACCCGTTTTAGTCGCCGCCGAACATTCGCCCGATGCCGCCGAGGACGCTGCCTTCGCCGGTGGCGCTGCCGCCGGCGGAGGGCGCGTTGGCGAGGATGCGGTCGGCGAGGCGGGAAAAGGGGAGGCTTTGCAACCACACGGTGCCGTGGCCGCGGAGGGTGGCGAGGAAGAGGCCCTCGCCGCCGAAGAACATGGATTTCAGGTTGCCGGCGCGCTGGATGTCGTATTGCACCCCGGCGGTCATGGCCACGAGGCAGCCGGTATCGACGCGGAGGGTTTCGCCGCGGAGGTCGCGGCGGATGATGGTGCCGCCGGCGTGGACAAAGGCGAGGCCGTCGCCCTGGAGCCGCTGGAGGATGAAGCCTTCGCCGCCAAACAGGCCGACGCCGAGTTTTTTGTTGAAAGCGATGCCGACGGAGGTGCCGAGGGCGGCGCAGAGAAAGGCGTCCTTTTCGCAGATGATCTCGCCGCCGAGTCGGGCGAGGTCGAGCGGGATGATCTTGCCGGGATACGGCGCGGCGAAGGCGACCTTGCGCTTCTGCGCGCCGCGGTTGGTGAAGTGCGTCATGAAGAGCGATTCGCCGGTGAGGACGCGCTTGCCGATGTTTTTCAGCGCGCCGAAAAAACCGCCGACCGGGGCCGAGCCGTCGCCCATGCGCGTCTCAAATTCGATGTTTTCCTCCATGAAGCACATGCCTCCGGCTTCGGCGATGACGGCCTCGCCGGGGTCGAGTTCGATCTCCACCATCTGGAGGTCGTCGCCGTGGATCTCGAAGTCGATCTCGTGCGAGCGCTTGGCCGGGGCGGGCGGCCCGGTCGGCAGCGGCGGAGGTCCGGCGCTGACGGCGCGGCTGGCGAAAAGGTGCGCGAGCGCCTGGCCCGCCGGCTCCCACGCCGCCATGCCGTCGGTCCAGACGAGCGTGGAGGGCTGGAGGATGCCGCCGGTGACGAGGTTCGGCAGTTCGGTTTCCTGCGCGGTTTCGCGCTGGGTGGGAGTGATGGTGTAGTGCCAGGTATTCATGTTTGTTGAGAACAATGGAGTGCGACTTTGGCTGCGGTGGAGGGTTTTGCCAGTCCAGAGTGCCGGACTGCCTTGGCACGCTGTTTGCCTTCACCGAATTCCTCACTACACTCCCACCGCGCATGAAAACCTCCCTTTCCATCCTCGCCGCTCTCACGTTGGGCGCGGCCCCTTTCGCCGGAGCGGCGGAGGCTCCAGTCGCGGCGGTGGCGTATCCGCAGGAAGCGGGGGCGACGGTGACGCGGACGTTCCCGTTTTCGATGATCGGCCAACTCCTGTTCGCCAATGGCGATTCGTGGTTCAGCGGCTCGGGGACGGTGGTGCGTCCGCGCTCGGTGCTGACCGCCGGGCACAATCTGTGGGATGCCGACGGCGGCTTCTCGACGGACATCCTTTTCCGCCGCGGGCTGGCGGGCCGCGCTGATCTCTCGGAGCAATACGCCAGCCGGATTTACGTGCTCTCCGGGTATCGCGAGAACGTGCGGCAGTTCAAAAACAGCGACCCGCGCGCGTTTTCCTACGACACCGGCGGGCTCGTCTTTCGCGCGCCGGTGGCCGGCGGCTCGAACGCCGGCTGGTGGGCCAATCCCGCGCTGCTGACCGGCCCCGCGCCGCTGCTCGCGCTGGGCTACGGCGGCGAGTTTCACAGCGGCGATGACCTGCTCTCGGTCGCGCCCACCGCGCCCTTCCGGCCGATCGTCGGCGCGTTCTGGGACAACCTCTCGATCTACTGCGAGAGCGGCATGAGCGGCGGCCCGGTTTTCGCGCGCGACACCGACGGCAAGCTCTACCTCACGGGCGTGGTCGTGGCGGGATCGAGCGAACCGCCCTCCGCCGGCATCCGCATCCTCGACCGGGCCGCGGCGGAGTTCATCCGGCGGTATTTGAAATAGGGGAGCCGCGTGGAAAATCGCGCGCGCTTGCTGGTCGTTGTCGGTGGGTTGCTTTTCGCGCTGGCGATGGTGGCGCTTTTGACGGGGCGGAGCACGAGCACGAGCGTCACGATCTCGATGACTGGAACTCCGGGCACGCCTGCACCAGCCGGTCGAGCGGGCGGCAGCGCGCCGAGCGCGAGCGGTCCGAGCGACACTGCCAAAAAAATGCCGCCCACTTCGCCGGACAACCCCATCGAAAAGCTCTTCGCAAAACTCGAAGCCGGCACCGCGACCGAGGCTGATCACGACGCGCTCCAGCGCATGCTGCTCGCCGCTGATCCGGCGGTGGCGACCGCGGCGATCCGGGAGTTTCTCGCCACTGGACGCGATGCCCGGACCGGGCTCGACTTCACGCTCCGCCCCGGTGGCGAACTCAACGCGCCCACCCTGCGGGTGCTGCTGATGGACGTGCTCGGGCGCATCGCCAAACGCGACGGCAGCACCACCGCGGCGCAGCTCGCGCGGGCGACTTTGGAGAAAAAGGACTCGGCGGACGAATGGGCGATCGCGCTGCGGAATGTGGCGTGGGCGGAGCCGCAAGCGACGGCGTATCTCGCCGCCAAAGCGCGCGAGATGCTGGCCCACGCACCGTGGCGCTCGGCTCCGACGGGCGGGTTGCTCGAAGCGTTCGACGTGATCGTTTTCACGAAGGACGCCAGCCTGACCGCCGAACTCGCGGCGGCGCAGAACGATCCGAACGAGCAGCTCCGGCACGCGGCCGATGTGGCGCTGGACCGGCTCGCCGCGGCCAGCCCGCTGGACGTGATGAACTTTCTCAACGCCAACCCCGCGCTGCTGACCGAGCGGCCGATGCTGCGCGCGGATTACTTTGCCAAAGCCGACCTCGCCGCGCCGGGGCAAAAGACGGCGCTGGAATTTTACCTCGGCCGCCCCGACATCGCCGCCGCCGAGAAGGCCAAGCTGCTCAAGGCGCTGGCCACGCCCGCGACGTTCGTTTCCGAAAACCTGCTCACCGAGCCGCCGCCCGAGCCGGACGAAGCGGCGCGCGAGCACGCCATCCTCGCGGCGGTCCAGGAGTGGCTCACGGGGAAGCGCTTTCCGCCGCTGCAAGCGCAGCTCCTCCAGCTCCAGCGCCGCTTCGCGCGGGAGTAGCGCGGAGCGGGACGCTTCTAAAAAACTGCCGTCATCCTGAACGGAGTTTCGCCGGGGGCGAAGGCGGCAGGCGAAACGCAGTGAAGGATCGCTGACTGAAACGCGGGCGGAGGTGGTGCGGAGCATTGGTCGCGCACCTCACCAGACCGCCTGCGCCCGCGTTACCGTCAGGATTGCGCCGCCCGCCTCCGCCCCGGCGCTGTCTCGCAGACTCGGCTCTTCACTCCAGTCCCGCCCGCCTTCGCTCGCCGGGAATTGCGTTCAGAATGACCGTGTTTTTCGACGGGAAACCGCCCCGTTTTAACCGCCTACTTCCCCTTGCCTGGCCGACGCCGAGCGGGGACGAGCGGGGCGGGCTTTTTGATCGCCTCGGGCGCGGGCGCGGCGACGGTCTCCGGCGGCGGCTCATCCTCCAGGCCGATGACGAGTTCGCCGCTGAAGATGCCTCCTTTCTCGATGTTGATCGCCCTGGCGCGGACCACCCCGGCGAGCGCGCCGCCGGCGGCGATGGTCAGGCAGCCGTCGCACTGGATGTCCGCCGCCATCTTGCCGTGGATCTCGACGGCCCGCGCTTTCACGGTGCGGGCAAATTCCACGTCGGCCTTTTTGTCGATGACCAGCTTGTGGGCGTCGATGTCGCCGAGGAATTTCCCCTGCAATTTCACCCGCGCCTCGCCGGTGCAGACGAGCAGGCCGCGCAGCTTGCCGTCGATGACGGCGGCCCCGCAGGCGATCTTCGCGCTGGTCACGTCGGCTTTGGAGGAAAGCACCACCTCGCCCT
>JAYWEB010000030.1:0-6012 GCA_043779575.1 Chthoniobacter sp.
CGACGCTCTCCCCACGCTCGCCGGACGAGGGCGTCCGGCGGACAACCGCGGACGGGGCGTCCGCGCCACGCTCCATCCGCGCCGGCAGATGAAAGCGATGGATCGCGTAGAGGAAAAACAGCGCGCGCACGCGCTCATAGAGATTGGGCGACGTGCGGCGGAACGCATCGAGCGCGGCACATTCGGCGAGCAGCTCCTCCACCGAAGCCTGCGCGCAGACCGCGTCGAGCGAGCGGTCGCGCAGGGCCGCGTCCGGCGAGGTGATGAGGTCGAGCAGGCCGAGAGACATGCGCGCTTATTTCGCGAGCTTCGCCGCCATCAGCTCCACGATGCCGCGCAGCACTTCGTCGCGGTCGGTGCCGTTGAGCCCGAGCGCGAGCTGGGCGGTGAGCAGTCCGTAGCGCACCCCGAAATCGTAGCGCCGCCCATCCAGTTCGGCGGCGAGGTAGCGCTCCTGCGCCGCCAGTTCCGCGAGCACCGCGCGAAAGTTCACGCTACTCTCGCGGCCCGGCGCTTTCGCGAAAGCGGCACCCAAAAGCCGCTGCACGGCGGGCGTGAGCACGTGCATGCCGAAGAAGCAGAGGTAGTAGCCCGCGCGCAGGCCCGGCACGTCGATCTTCTGCTCGGCCTCGGTCGGCGTGGGCTTCTCGAGCACCGTGTCGATTTGGTAAAGCCGCCGCGCCGCATCGACCAGCGTGCCGCCGACCGCGCCGTAATACGGGAGCTGGCTTTCATGCGTGGATTCCACCGCCGAGACGCTGCACTTTTCCGCCCGCGCCAGCTCCACGAGCTGCTGCGCGCAGCCTTTGGCCGCGGTGCTGAGATAGAGATGATCGCCGACGAGCAGCAGAAACGGATCGTCGCCGCAAAACGCCGCCGCGCTGTGGATCGCGTGCGCGTAGCCGAACGGCGCGGCTTGCTGGATGAACGTCAGCCGCCCCGCCTGCGCTCCCGCGGCGATGCGATACGCGGCTTCGTCGCCGGGGCTGATGACCACGCCGATGTTTTCGATCCCCGCGCCGAGCACCTCCTCGACGATGATGGCCAGCGCCGTTTTCGTCACGCCGTCGCGATCGACCAGCGATTGCAGCGGCAGCGTGCGCTGGCTTTGGCCTGCGGCGGTGATGAGTGCTTTGCGAATTTCCATGCGGCGAAAAAACTTGGGGAGACGATCAACGCGCGCCCGACCCCAGAAACACCACGGGGAAGGTCTTGAGGATGATTTCGGCGTCGAGCCAGAGCGACCACTGGTCGATGTAGCGCAGGTCCAGCTTCACCCAGTCGTCGAAGTTCTTAATCGTGTTGCGCCCGCTGATTTGCCACAGGCAGGTCAGCCCCGGCTTCATCGAGAGCCGCCGCCGCTGGGCGGTGTTCTCGAACTGCTCGACCTCGTAAATCGGCAGCGGACGCGGGCCGACGAGGCTCATGTCGCCTTTCAGCACGTTCAGGAGCTGGGGAAATTCGTCGATGCTGGTCCGGCGCAGGAATTTCCCGAACGGCGTCACCCGCGGGTCGTTGTCGATTTTGAAAACCGGACCTTCCATTTGGTTGAAAGCGACGAGTTCCGACTGCCGCATCTCGGCGTCCGTGTGCATGGAGCGGAATTTATACATCGTGAACGGCTTCCCGTTTTTGCCCGCGCGCTTTTGCCGGAAAATGATCGGCCCCGGCGAGGTCAGCTTGATGCCGACGATGGCGATGACGAAGCCCCACGACAGCAGCACCAGCCCGGCCAGCGCACCCACGCGGTCGATGAGCGTCTTAAAGCGCAGCGCCCACGACACGTCCGGCGTGGTGCGGAAGACGAGCATCGGGCGGTTGCCAAACACATCGAAGTCCGGGCGGGCGATCGCCGTGCGAATGAAGTCCGCCGCGAGCCAGGCCTCCACGCCTTCGATCTCGCAGGCCGCGATGCCTTCCTGGAGGCGGATGAGATGGCTGTGGCCGCCGGCAAAGATCACGCGCCCGACGGAATACTTGTGCAGCGCATCCACGAGTTCGCTGACCTCCTGGTTTTCGATGTCGATCTCCGCCACGATCTCAGTTTCGACGACCTGCTCCGGCGTGAACGAGTGCCGCAGTTGATGCAAATCCGCCGGCGTGCCCACGAGGATCAGCCGCTCGCGCAGTTCCTCCCGCTTCGCCCGCGCCCGGTAACGCACAATCGAGATGCGCTCGCGGACCAGCAGCGCCAGCCCGGAGATCACCACAAACATCGGCATGACCGCGCGCGATGGGACATCCAGTTTCAAAAAGTAGGCCGCCGCCGCGATCAGCAGCCCGAGCCAGAAGAACGCCCGCCCGATCTGCCCGAGGGATTTGCCTCCCTCCTTTTGCAGCGGGTTGGTGTAAAAGCCCTGCATCTCCAGACAGATCGGCCCAAACGGCATGATCGCGAAAAGCAGCCATTGGAAGTCCTTGAACGGCCCGATCTGCGTATCGAACAGGAACCAGTTCGGCCCGAAATAGCGCAGCGTGTGCGCCACCCAAAACGCCGCCACCAGCAGGATGCCGTCGGCAAGCTGCAGCGCCTGGAGATTGAGTTCTTGTTTTCGACCTAGCATCGGTTTTTCTGCGGGCTGCACAGAATATGAGCGGGATAAAAACTACCAGAATTTTGAGCGTCAGACCGCAAGTTATTGGCGCTGTTCATTCCCCGGCAGCGCTGCGCCGCGCGCTCCGGATCCAGCCGGGCGACGTGGATTTCCTCGAAATCCGCGTGGATTCCTTCGCCCCCGATCCCGCCCCGCTGCTCCGCGCGCTGCCCCGGCTGCGCGTCCCGCTCATCATCACCGTCCGCCATCCCGCCGAGGGCGGCCTGCACCGGCTCGGCCTGCCCCGCCGGCGCGAGCTGTTCGCGCAGTTTCTGCCCTTCGCCGCGCTCATCGACATCGAGCTGCGCTCCTGCGCCGCGCTCGCGGCGACCATCACCGACGCCCGCGCCCGCGGGCTGCGCGTCATCGTCTCCGAGCATCATTTCAAAACCACGCCGACCACCGCGCGCCTGCGGCAGAGCATCCGCCGCGCCCGCGCCGCCGGGGCCGACATCTGCAAGCTCGCCGCCCTCGCGGACACACCCGCCGCCCTCGCCCGGCTGCTCGCCCTTTTCTCCCGCCGCCCGCCGCTCCCGCTCAGCGTCATGGGCATGGGGCGCTATGGAAAAATCTCGCGCCTGCTCCTCGCGCAGGCCGGCTCCGTGCTGAACTACGGCTACCTCGACCAGCCCAACGCCAGCGGACAATGGGAGGCCGTGCTTTTGCAGAAACGGCTCGCCGAAGTGCTCACGGAAGCGTGCTTGGTGAGCGGTGGCCGGTGACCGGAGAAGCAGCTCGTTGGAGAAGTGGCTCATCACCAATCACCAATCACGCTTCCCTCCCTCACGCCTTCGCCGGCTGACTCGCGAGCACGCGCATGAGCGCCGAATAAATCTCCGACGGCCCGAGCCCCTTGCTCACGTAGCCATTGGCTCCCGCTTTGCGCGCCGCCTGCATCGCGTCCTCGTCGTAGCCGAGGCCGGTGAACATCACGATCGGCAGATCGCGATGCGTGGCCCGCACCTGCGAGATCAGCGTCAGCCCGTCGATCTTCGGCATGCCGATGTCGAGGATCAGGCCGTCGCACGGATTCAGGTCGAGCCAGGACTCCACCTTCGTACTGTCCGTCAGCGACGAAGCCACGTGGCCTTTGCCGCGCAGGTAGGTGGTGAGAAAGCGATTGAGAAGGCGGTTATCGTCAACAACGAGGAAATTCATGGGATGATTGGTATTAGGCGAATAAGGAATTAGCAGCGGCTATGCCATCAGATATACTGGTTTTCCCCCGGTGAAAATACGGCGGCCCACCGCGGGATCGTGCCCGGCACAGGCGTCATCCCGCCTTCGCATAGAGCTGGCTGTTTTCGTCGAGGTCCTTCACCACCGTGCAGAGATAGACCGGCGCGGGATGCACATCACGGTACTTGGTGATCTCCGCCTTGTTCACCACTTTGAATCCGTAACGCTCGAACATCTTTGTCCCCCGCCGGTCCTCGAAAACCACCATTTGCCCGTACACGCGCTTTTCGCCGCAGGCGTAAAGGTAACGCAGATATGAATCCACCAGCGCCCGCGAGGTCGCCACCCGGCGCGCATCGGCGAGGAGATTGATGTGGAAATGCGCCGTCCGCCGCGGTGCCGCCGGCACCTCCCGCCACGCCGTGCGAAAGATCCACTGCACGAATTTTTTCGACGCCTCCGAGTAGCGCGGGTAGCGGAAAATGCCGCGCAGAAAGAGGCTGATATTCTGGTAAAACGCATGGCACTGCTGACGCAGCGGCCAGCGCGAGCCCAGCAGGTAGCCGCGGATTTCGCCATTCACCAGCAGCACGAAGGAACTCTCCGCCTCCCAGTCCGTGTAGTAGGCCGTGAGGTAGTCGGCGAACAGCTCGCGATCCTCAAACACCGGGTCGATCGGCTTCCCCAGAAACCCCGTCTCGCAGCACAACTCCCGCACCCGCGCGCGGTCGGCAGGCTGGTAATTGCGGATCTCGAAAAGGCGGGGTTGGGACATCGGGCCGCGATCTTGGACGCCCGGCGCACTCCGGTCAAACATCCCCACGCCGCACCTCACCGGTTGTCTGCCTTCCACTGGAGCCCCAGCTTCCGGCAGAGCGCTTGCACTTCCGCCGTCAGGCTCTCGCGCGTCCGGCCGCGCAGCAGGTGCTCCGCCTCGGCTTTTTCCGGCGGCACGCCGCGCCGCAGCGCATCGAAATACGCCGCCATGCTCACGCCCTCGCCTTGCCCATCGTGGTGCAGAAAGTAGTGCGCCAGCAGCGCCGAGGAATTGTAGAGCGGATACGCCGTGACCGCGGAAACTTCGTCGCGCCACTGCGCGGGCGTCAGCGCCATGAGTCGCGGCGGCGCGATGAGTTGGAGGTCGCGGCGGTCCGGCGTCGCCCGCCATTTCAGCAGATAGTCACGCATCGCGGTGTCGAGATTTTGGAAAGAATAGCGCCCGCGGATGTACGACGCGGCGGCCATGCACTCGGCGAAGCCCTCATTCAGCCACACCGGCAGCCATCCGCCCTAGCGCCCCAGAAGCTGGTGCGTGACCTCGTGTTTCAAAACGAAAATCTGCCGCTGAAAATCCACCGCCAGCGTGTGCGTGCCCTGCTTGATGCCGAGGTTCGGGAGAAAGATGAGCATGCGCTGGCTCGCCCCATCGTAAAAGCCGCCGCTGCCCTCGATCCCGCCCGCTGCCTGATACGCCGCGGCCGTGGAGAACATGGCGACCGCATACTTCTGCTCTTCCTCGCCGCGCAGCAGCCCCAGCGGCAGCGCGATCAGCGCCGCCCGCGTGGCCTCGAAGACGGTGCTGATGTCCCGCACCACCGGCACCGGCAGCTTGAGGTCCGACTCCACGGCGAAGTGCGCGCTTTCGTAGGAAAACTTCCCCACCGCCGCATCCTCCGCCACCGCCCGCACCTCCACGTTTTCCGCCACCGCCTCCGCCGGCCACGGCGCGCGCCGCTCGGGATCGATCAGCGGCGCGCGGCGCTTCCGCGCCCGCCACTCGCGGACGTAGGCGACATCCGCCGGACTCAGCAGCGCGAACGGCACCACCGTCTTCCCCCGCCCCGGCACGAGCAGCGTCGCCCGCAGGCCATCCGCCGCCACGATCTCGGCGGCAAACGGCTGCCCCGGCGGACAAGTCCACGGCCGCACCTCCTCCGCCCAGCCGGCTCCGGCGAGCACCGCGGCGAGCAGGATGAGGTGGAGAAACTTCACGGACAGATTTTGAATGTGATCGGCGGAATTGAAACGGAATTGCGGAATTTTTCCAAATGACGGAATCGTCCGGTAGTGACTCAGTTTGAAAAAACACGGTCATTCTGAACGGAATTCCCGGTGGGCGAAGGCGGGCGGGAATGGAGTGAAGAATCGCTGAAAGTACACGGGCGGAGGCGGTGTGGGTGAGAGCGTCCACTTCTCACCAGACCGCCTCCGCCCGCGTTACAGTCAGCGATCCTTCACT
>JAYWEB010000031.1:0-15251 GCA_043779575.1 Chthoniobacter sp.
GGCCCGCCGCAGATCGCCGACGAAAGCATTGTCCGCCACCGCGCGGATCTCCTCGAAGTCGCCGCGCGCCTTGAAAATTTCCCCGAGCGCCGCCCACTTCGCAGCGAGCAGCGCCGCGCTCTGCTCGGCCGTCGGTTTGCCCTGCTGCGCCAGCGCCGCGCACTCGTCGGGCGTGAGCTTGTCCAGTTTCGCCTGCGCCGCCGCCGCCGCGGCCAGCGGATCCACGCCCTCCCACGCGGTGTCCATTTGCTCGATCAGGTCCGCGTGCGTCCCCGCCAGCGCCTCCGCCAGATTTCCCGCTGCGGGCTTGCGTCCGGGCACGGGCCTGGCACCCGTTTTTTTGACCTTCCTGGCGATGCCCTGCCCGGCGAGATGCTGCTTGAGATTGAACGCCTCGTTCGCCTGGCCGGCCGTCCCTTTGGTGAAGCCGTCGAGCGCGTTCTTGAGCTTCGGATTCGCCGTCCCGGCATCCAGTTCGCGGCTCATCGTTTCGCCCTCGCGGGCAAAGGCGAGCTGCATCCGCTTCGCCAGTTCCGCCGTCGGGCCGCCGTGATTTTTCAGCGACTCCAGCACGTTGTCCACGTTCTGCCCCACGCTCAGCACCGTGCGCAGCCGCGTCGTCACTTTCGCCCAGTCCTCCGGCGTCTTGGCGGCGGCGACCAGCGCGCCGATGTGCGCCTGTTCGCCGCTCACCACGAGGCACAGCTCCGCGACGACGTCGATTTCCTCCGCCGAGAGATTCAGCCGGTAAGCGTCGAGCGCGAGCTGCGTCAGTCCGTTCACGCGACCCGCGCCTTCGTGCGCCAGCCGCACCAGATCGCGCGCGGCGGGACCGGCGGGCTGGGCTTCGGCGAGTTCGAGCAGCTTCCGCAGCGGCCGCGCCTCGCCGCTGTGGGTGAGGCTGAGCACCCGCCCGAGCAGCACGAGATCCGCGCCTTCGTGGTTCGCGGGCGCCTCGCGCAGCGGCGTGTTCACCGCCGCCCACGCTGCGGTGAGCTGGGTGTCGTACTGGGCAAAGGCGGTGGCCGCCGCCGCCAGCACCGTCGCCCGCGCGGGGTCGGCATTTTCGCTCTGCTCAAACTTCTGCCGCGCCGTTTTCGCCGCGTCTTCCAACGCGGTGCCGGAGCCGGCGAGCGCCTTCACATTTTCAAAAAGCGTCTGCCGACTTTTCAGCGCGCCGAGCCGCTGCATGTCGAAGCCCGCGGCCACCACCGTGACCTGCAGCGCGCGCGACTCCGTGCGGTTGCCCCGCAGGTCCGTGGCGATCAGCTTCGTCACGATGAGATCGCCCGCTTTCACGCCCTCCGCCGCGAGATCCCAATCCCGCTGCACCCGCGCCTCGCGGCCCGTCGCCTCCGGGAGCGCCGTCTCCTTCCACTCCCCGGCGTTCACCTTCACCGCCTGCACGACTTTCGCCAGTCCCACGTCATCGGTCGCGCGGGCGGTCAGTTTCACGAGTTCGTCCGAGCGCGAAATCAAATCCTGCTGCGGCTCCAGCAGCTCGACCGTCGGCACCAAATCCGGCGCGGCGCGCAGCTCATATTCCGGGCTGAACTTGTTCACGAAATCCGTCTTCGCCGCGACCAGATGCACGCGATACGTCCCCGTGCCGGTCAGTGGAATCCGCGCGCCGAGCCGCCCGTCCGGCAGCACCGCCAGCGGGATTTTCACCGGCGCCCTGCCCCGATCCACCTGCAACTCGCCGCTCTTCACCGGCTGATTCGGCGTGATCTTCAGCTCCACCTCCGTGCCTTCCAGCGCGGTCAGCCCGCCGGATTTTTCCTGCACCGTCTTCGTCGGGATTTTTGCGTAGTCGGGAAAGTGGTAGGTCTTTTCAAAGCCGACCTCGTATGGCCGCGCCACGGCGGTGAGCTGGAAGTATTTCGTGCGCCCGTCGCCCGCCTGCATCCGGTAGCGCACGTTCTCGCGCCCGACCTGGATGGTCGTCGCAAACTGGTTGTTCGGCAGCGGCGTCATCTCCGCCACGCGCCGGCCTTCGGCGGTGCTCAGCGCCTCCACCTTCGCCGTTTTCGCCAGCCGCCCGCTGACCTCGATGACCACCCGCACCGCGTCGCCCTGCGGCACTATCGAATCGCCGGCCAGCGGCTCCACGATGCGCAGCCGCGTGGCCGCCACATTTTCCAAATTCGCCCCCGGCAGCAGCGCGCGGAGGAAGAGCGTCTGAAAGCGATTCTGGCTCACCAGCAGCAGCGCGACGACCGTCACCGCGCCCGCCGCCGTCACGCCGATCGAGCGCTTGATCAGCGCCACCGGCAGCAGCGAAGTCATCTCCAAACTCTGCATCCGCGCCGCGACATCCGCCTGCAGCAGCCCGCGGAATTGCTCCGAATCGAACCCCTCGCCCGGCCGCCGCCCCAACTCCACCGCCGAGAGCAAATCCTCCCGCAGCTTGGGCTCCGCGAGCTCGACGAGCCGCGCCATTTGCCGCTCATCCGGCGCGTGCCAAAGCTGCTCCAGACACAGCCGCCACGCGATGACCAGCACCGCCGTATAAGCCACCCCGCTCAGCGTCCACCGCACCCAGTCCGGCATCAGCGGAAAAAGGAAATCCATCCCCGCGACCAGCATCATCGTCCCCACCAGCATCGCCAGCGCCGCGAAAACCCCGCGCCAAATGATGAGTAACCGCCGCCGGCGCGCAAACGCCTGCAACTTTTGCAGAATGACGGGATCGAGCTGGGAGATCATGGGCGACGGATGACTGGGGCGATGGATACCCGACTCTAGTCTCCCAACCCGGATATTCTTTGGGCTTTTCTCGGGTCGTCCAGAGCGGGCGGAAGGCGCGCGCTTTGCCTCCGCTACCGCACGCCTCCGAGGAACCGCGCACAGCCATTCCCGACCAGCCCGATCCCCACGAACGCACCGGCCAGCCAGCCCATCAGCCGGTGCCACGCCTGATCCGCCATGCCGGTCGGGAGCGCGGTCGGCACGGAGACGACTTGCGCGCCGATGATCTCATCCATTTTCCAGCCGAAGCCATTCGCCGAGCTGTAGAGCTTCATCATCTCCGGCGGCGCTTTGTCCGGCGTGGTGTGGCAGTTCAGGCACGTCACGTTTTTGATCTGGATCGGCCGGGCCAGCACCAGCGCCGGGCCGGTCGCGGTGTCGCGCGTGCCGAGGTATTCGGTGAGCGTGGCGTTGCCGCGGAACTGGTTCACGATGTCCGCCTCCCAATCAGTCGCGCGGTCGCGGAGATTCGTGGGGTTGAGCGTGGCTTCCTTGTAGAAATACGCGGGGTATTTCTCGCGCAGGTAGTTGAAAATTTCTGTCGCCGCAAAGGCCGGCACGGACTACGGGTGAAACTCCGTGTCGAGCAGCTCGGCGGGCTTGTTTTTCATCGAGTCGAGAAGCTGCCGCTGCGTGGCCAGGAACTTCTGCTGGCCGAGCAGGTAGGCTTTCTTGGCGCTGTTGTAGTGGATGTCTTTCGGGATCGCCGGGTCGGCGTCTTTCGGTAGTTCGTCGAGCATCTTTTGAAACTCCGCGATGGCCGACTGGAGCTTGAAATTCTTGTGCTGGAGCAGCGGCGCGACCTGCTTCGTGGTGTAGGTGCGGCTGGAGCTGGCGGTCTCCATCATGATGCGCGCGTTTTGCAGGATCTGCTCGCGCGCGTTGGTTTGGAAAAGGTCGCGCGCGGCGGAGCCGACCACCCAGAGGCAGACGGCGAGCAGCGGGAGGAAGACGAGATTGAATTTGAGCAGTTTCATAAATCAGCGGGCGCCGTCGTCGGTGGCGATGACGCAGCGGAAGCCGATGTCGTCGTGCCGAAAGCTGGGATCCGCCGGGCGGCGGAAACTCGCGAGCATTTCCTCCGCGCGCGAGGTCGTCCACGCCCCGCCGCGGAGGACGCGCCACTTGGAAGTTTTGTTGAAAGCGTCGGCGCACCATTCCCAGACGTTGCCGCCGAGGTCGGAGATGCCGAGCCCATTCGGCACCTGGCCCGACACCGCGCAGGTGCGGGGAAAGGCGTCGCGAAATCCGGCGGCAACCGCCCAGTGCTCGGGTGCGCCGGGCTGCGCTTCGGTGCCCGCGTAGTTGCCGGCGTGGTCCGGCGGCGGCCACGTTTTGCCCCACGGATAGACGCCCTTCACTTTGCCGCTCCGCTCCTCCGGCGTCATCCCGTTTTCAGAGGGCAGACCTGCGGCCTCGCTCCACTCGCGGTCGGTCGGCAGGCGGTAAAATTGCGCCGCCGTGAGCGCGCCCTCGGCCCGTTCCTTGGCCGTCAGCCAGTCGCAGAAATACTTCGCATCATCCCACGAGACGCCGACCACGGGATGCTCGGGCGACTGCGGAAAGCCGGGGTTCTGCCAGGTGTGGCGGTGGTCTTTGAAACCGTCGCGCTGAAGCGAATACATGCCGCCGGTGGCGTCGTAGCCGCGGGCCAGCACGAAGGCCTCGAAGTCGCGCACGCGCGTTTCCGTGACGGCCATCCAGATGCCGCCGACCGACGCGTAGCGCATGTCGAGGCTGTTCTTCCACGGCTGGCCGGGCTGCGGCGGCTGGCGCGGCGCGGTGGCGGCGGGTTTGGCGGAAGGCGTCGCGCCGGGCGTGGGCGCATTTTTTTCCGGCACCGCCGGCGTGCGGAAAAACCACACCGCCGCGGCGGCGAGCAGCGCGGCGAGGCCGATGAACACAGCCACCGGCGGCTTTCGGCCCGCGGGCCGCGGCGGCGCGACGACGGGCGGCGGCGGCGGCGATTTTTCCGCCAGCGTGCGGCCGGCGGCGGACTCCGCGGGCGCGGCGGCGGTGCGCCCGGCGGCTTCCACGGGCAGGCCGGACGGGCGCGGCACGGTGGGAAAATCCTCGTCCGCCGGACGCGGGCTTGTCAGTCCGTGCGCGCTGGTCAGCGCCACGGTTTCGAGACTTTGCAGCGGATCCGCAGGCCGCGTCGCGGGCGCGGCGGCGGGCATATTTTCGAGGCAGCGGCGCAGCTCGGCGCGCAATTCCGCGGGCGTCTGAATCCGTTTGTCCACGTCCTTTTCCAGCATCCGCCGCAGCACCGCGACCACGCCCGCCGGCAGCACCGCGAGGGCGGCAAACTCCGGCGCTTTGTCCAGGTGCTGCGCGATGACGCTGGCGATCGAGCCCATGAAAGTCGGCTTGCCCGTGAGCATGAACCAGAGCGTGACCCCGAGCGAATAGATGTCGGAGCGGATGTCCTCGCTGCGCTGGTCGAGCTGCTCCGGGCTGGCGAAATACGGCGTGCCGACAAAGCCCGTGCTGGTCAGCGCGCCCGCGGTCGAGCCGATGAGCGCGGACTTCACGAGCCCGAAGTCGATGACCTTCACGAGCATCTCGCCGTCGCCCTCGTGAACGAGCATGAGGTTCGAGGGCTTGATGTCGCGATGCACGAGGCCCTGCTTGTGCGCGGCGATGAGCGCGCTGGCGACCTGCGCGGTGATCTCCAGCGCGGCGCGCGCAGCGAGCGGCCCGTCGCGTTTCACGCGCGCATCCACGGTTTCGCCCTCGATGAATTCCATCGAATAGAAATACGAGTCGCCGTGCCGTCCGAGGTGAAAGACGGACGCGACATTGCGATGCCGCAGTTGCGCCGCGCCGCGCGCCTCGCGGAGAAAACGCTCGGCGGCGGTCGGGTCGTCGAGATACGCGGCGTTGATGACCTTGAGCGCGACGGCGCAGCGCAGATTCGTGTCGAATGCCTTGTAGGTCAGCCCCATCGCCCCATGCCCCAGCTCGACGAACGTGCCGTCGTCGTGCTTGAGAAGCTCGTAGTGCTCGAAATTTTCCGGAGGGGCCATCGCCCCGGCAGGCTAGGCAGCCCGCTCCCGCACGGCAACCCCGGCGTGCGCTCCCCGGTCTATTGGCGTGCCCCATTGCCCGCGACCGGTGCGACCTCCGGCTCGCCGGACGGGGCTTTTTCCTGCCCCTTTCGCGGAGGAAAAGCGAACTCCGCCGGTTGCGGCGTGGCCGAGCTGAGCGGCTGGTTGTCGCCCGCGATCTCCTGCTCTTTCCGCAGTAGCACGGTCATCCTTTGCACCTGCCCGGCCTGCTCCGGATCGGCGGCGAGATCGCGCATTTCGAGCGGGTCCGCGGCGAGGTCGAAGAGCTGCGTTTTGTTGATCTGCGGATACACAATCAGCTTCCAGCGGTCGTCGCGGACAGCCCGCTGCACTTTCGTGTAAGCGGTCAGGATCGCCGCGCGCGGCGTCCCCACTTTCCCCGCCAGCACTGGCGCGAGGCTGCGGCCCTCGCTCCCCTCCGGCGCGGGCACCCCGGCCAGCGCGCCGAGCGTGGGGAAAATATCCAGCAGATAGCACAGCGCCTCACTCCGCCGACCCTCCGGGATGCCCGGCCCCGCGAGCAGCAGCGGCGCGCGCATCGAGTGATCGTAGAGGTTCTGTTTGCCAAAAAGTCCGTGGCTCCCGATCGCCAGTCCGTGATCGCTGGCGAAGACCACGATCGTTTTCTCCCACTGCCCGCCGGCCTTCAGCGCCGCCAGGATGCGCGCGATCTGCGCGTCCATGAATTCGATGGACGCATAGTAGTCCGCGAGGTGCTGCCGCACGCTTTCCGGCGTGCGCGGCCACGGTGCCAGCGCCTCGTCGCGGACCGTCATCTCGCCGTTGTTGAAAGGATGCACGGGCAGGAAATTTCCCGGCACCGGCGGCTCGTGGCCGTCGAACCTCGCCCGGAATTCCTGCGGCGCGATGCGCGGATCGTGCGGGCCATTGAAAGCCACGTAGCAGAGAAACGGCGCGGCCCCTTTTTGCTCCTGCAAAAACTCCACCGCCGCATCCGCGAAAACCTGCACCGAGTGCTCCCCGCTCACCCGCTTATTTTCAAAGGCGTGCGCCACGCCGAGGTCCTGCAATGGCAGCTTGTAAGGATCGCCCATGCCGCCGAGGAACACCGCCTTCCCGCGCTGAAACACCCGCAACGCCGACGCCCCGCCGTTGTGCCACTTGCCCGTCATGAAAGTGGTGTAGCCCGCCTGCGCGAACTGCTCCGGCCACGTCGTCTGTCCTTTGAGGTTTTCTTTCGCCCGAAAGAGCGTCCGCCCGCTCATCAGCATCGCCCGCGACGGCACACACACCGCGCCCTGCTGCGATCCCATGCAATAGGTCCGCGTGAACGCCGTGCCCCGCTGCACCAGCCCATCGAGCGCCGGCGTGCGGATGTCCGCATTGCCCAGCGCGCCGATCGTGTCCGCCCGCTGATCGTCGCTGAAAAGAAACAGCACGTTCGGCTGGCCCGCGCCTTCCGCAGCCAGCGCCGCGCGGCTGGCCGCGACCTGGCGACTGATGGCACCCAGCGTTTTCGACAGCGGACGAAAGAACGCCGCCACCTCCTCCCGCTGCGCCGGCTCCCGTTCGCTTGGTTCCAATTCCAAGATCGTCCTGATCCGCGCCGGCACCTTCGATCCTGTGGTGCCCGTCTGCCGCAAGACCTCCGCCTCCCAACGGTGCTGCTCACGTTCAAAATCAGGATGCAGCGCCGCCATCTTTGCCTCCAATGCCGCGATCTCGCTCGCCAGTTCCTGCCGCCGCCCCTCGACCTGCGCCGCCCGCTCACCAGCCCAAACCTTTTGAACCGGGACAAAGTTCGCGAGGAGCGCAAGAGCGAGCAGACAGAGCGGGAAAGCACGGTGGTTCATGGAGCAGCTACCACCCAGCCCACAGCCTCCTGGGGCTCAAGTCCAGACTCATCTATCGCCTCTGAAACAAGCATTTAAGCCAGTTCCGGGGAAAGAGGGGGGTTGCGCGAGGCCGGGCCGCGGGCTAGGATGTCGGCACCAACACGCCGCACAAGGCGGTTGCCTCTCTTATGTCAAACGCCATGGTTATCGGTCTCGGTGGAGTCGGTTCCGTCATTGGGCGCAAGCTGCACGACTACGAATGTTTCGATAAGATCATCCTCGCGGACATCGACCCCACTTACGCCCACGTCCTGCATAACACGACGAAGAACAGCCGCTTTGAGGTCATCTCCATCAATGCGATGGAATCGTCCAAAGTCGCCGCGGCGATGACCCAGCACAAGGTCGCGGTCACCCTCAATGCCTGTAACTGCTACACAAATTACTCGATCCTCGATGCGTGCCTGAAAGCAGGGTCGCATTACATCGACATGGCCGCGGACATCTATGCCGCGCCCGGCGTTAAGAAGCCGGGCAAGAACTCTTTCGAGCACGAGATCGAGACCTATCACTCGCGCTATCTGGAAAAAGACCTGGCCGGCCTGCTGTGCCTCGGTTGCGATCCCGGCGCGGTGAATATCTTTGCCCGCTGGGCCATGGACCGCCTGGATACCGCGACCAGCATCCGCGTGCTCGACGCCGACAACGCGGAGGTCAAAGGCTACCGCTTCGCGGTGCTGTTTTCACCGGAGACGCTCTTCGAGGAACTCAATGCGGTGCCTTACTACGTCAAGGATGGCAAGGTGGTGGGTGGCCGTCCGCTGGAGACGGAGGTGGACTGGTATCGCTTTCCCGATCCCATCGGCCTGCAACAGACCTATGCCGTGGCCCACGAGGAAGGTGTCTCGCTGGGCATCTACCCACCCTTTGTGGAGAAAGGGGTGAAGTATTCCGTCTTTAAGTATGCCATCTCGGATCAGATGGTGAATGTCGCCAAGTCCATCGACCTGCTGAACCTGGACACTTGGAAAAAGGTCAAGGTCGATGGCGTGGAGGTGGCACCCATCCGCGTGGCCACGGCCAACCTGCCGAAGCCGGCGCAGCTCGGGGCGACGGTGGATGGCTACTCCTGCGTGGGCACGGAAGTGCGCGGGACCAAGGAACGCAAGCGCGTGGAGTATTTCATCTACACGATGGACAGCCATCGCGACACCTATGAGAAGTGGGGCTACTCGCTGACCGTCGTGCAAACGGGCATCCCGCCCGCGCTGGCGGCGAAGCTGCTGGTCACCGGGAAGCTCAAGGAGCGGGGCGTGATGATGCCCGAGGCGCTCGATCCGGAGCCATTCATGGAGAACTTTTCGCGCGAGGGGCTCCAGCTCTTTGTCGAGAAGCGGGAAGTGGAACGGATGTAGGCCGGGCGCCGGACCGGCACCGGGGATCTTCATTTTTCCTGGCGGCGCGCTGCCGCATGCCTTGACGCGCGCGTTCGAAGCGGGCCAAATGCGCGCTCCCAAATCCCAACCTCAACCCATACCCAAAATCATCATGCGTTTCGGCCTCAATACTTTCCTCTACGCCAGCCCTTTCACCACGGAGCAGGCGCCCGCACTTTTCGCCAAGCTCAAAAAGTGGGGCTTTGCTACCGCCGAAATTCCGGTCGAGGCGCTGGAACACTGCGACCCCGCAAAAATCAAGGCCGCGGCGGACAAGGCCGGCATCAAGATCGGCAGTCTCTGCGCGTGCATGGGGCCGGGGCGCGATTTCCGCGGCAGCGCGGCGGATCAAAAGACCGCTACGGCCTATGTCCGCGGGCTCATCGACCAGGCTGCGATCATCGGCTGCCCGTCAGTCATCGGGCCGCTCTATTCGGTGGTCGGGCTCATCGGGCCGCATGACGACGCGGAGAAAAAGCAGCAGTTCGATCTCGTGGTGAAGAACCTCAAACCGCTCGCGAAATACGCCGAGAGCAAAGGCGTGCAGCTTTGCATCGAGCCGCTCAACCGCTTCGAGACGGACTTTCTCAACACCTGCGACCAGGGCCTGAAACTCGTGAAAGCCGTGGGCAGCAAAGCGGTGAAGCTGCACCTCGACACCTTCCACATGAACATCGAGGAAAAGAACCAGGCGGCGGCGATTCTGAAGGCCGGCCAACACCTCGCACATTTTCACGCGTGCGGCTGCGACCGCGGCACGCCGGGCGGCGATCACATCGACTGGAAGCCAATTGTGGCCGCGCTGAAAAAGATCGGCTACAAGGGCGACATCGTCATCGAGTCCTTCACCACCGACGTGAAAGTGATCGCCCGCGCCGCGGCGATCTGGCGGAAGATGGAGCCAAAACGCGACGACATCGCGGTCAATGGACTCGCGAACATGAAGAAATTTTTCGGCAAGAAGTAGCGCTCCGCCCGCGCGCCAGTTCACGTTTTTCCCAGACCACCGGTGCCCCGCGCGCCGGTGGTCTCGCGCTCTCCGGGACTCCCGTCACTGCCGCGACGCACGCTTTTTTCACAACCCCACCTTTCCAAGTCCTCGCCGCTTGAACAACCGATTGGAGCTTCACATCTAGGGCAGCGTCACGCGGCAGCGCAGGAACAGGCGCAAGTTTGCAGGATCGAGCGCGGGAAAGGCGCGGGCGGTGACGGTCTCCGTGAGCCCGTTGCCGTCATCGACCGGTGCGCCGATGACGACATGCGCGGCATCTTCATACCAAGTCGTGAGATCAGGCGAGGACTCGACGTGATAGGTCACACCGGCGGGCGCTTTGCGGCGATGAAACGTGAGCGTGAGATAGGTCTTGCCGTCGTTGGGATCGACAACATTCACCGGCGCAAACGGTGGTGGACCGGCGGTGTTGGGGTCGGTGTTAAAGGCAAACTCCTGGAGATTTTTCTGACCATCACCGTCGAGGTCCGCACTCGGGCCGGCGATGGCGGCGTTGCCGGCATTCACGCCGAATTTCTGCGCCTGCCATTGCTCGAAGGGATGATTCCCGGCCCAAAACGCGAGCAAAGATTGCAGCGCCTGCGCCTGGTTCTGCGGGCGCGTGTTACCGGCCTGGTCCTTGTCATTAAGGCCGTGGCAATTGGCGCAGGTGCGGACTTCACCCGGCTGAAACGTGACCCAGTAACGTTCTTTGACGACGCTCGTTTTGGCCGCGTCGTTGTCGAGCAGTTGCCACGTCAGGGCGCGGCGCGCGGGGACGACGGCAGCCATCGAGCCATCGTTGCCGATCTTGAGGCTGCCGGGCGGCGCGCCGGACGCGAGGACATTGTCGGTGAGCGCGTCGTGCATCGGCGTGGCGATGACGCGGCGGCCGGGCAGCGGCGGGAGCGCTGGGTTGGCGCTGCCATTCAGTCCGCGGAGCAGGTCGGCCTGGAGGATTTGGAACCAGCCGATGTTATAGAGCTTCCCGGCGTTCCCGACAGTCTGCGTGCTGGACCAGGCGACTTTCAGATTGAAGGGCTGCTGTTTGTCCGCGTCGTCCCGCACGGTCATGTTGCGGCTCACGATGAGCGCCTCGTTCTTCGCGCGCAGATCGTTCTGGAAGAGCGTCAGGTTCACGCCCGCCGCGGCAAAGGTGGATGCTTCGATCGGGTCGATGACGCTGGTCGTGGCGTTCACGGAACTGCGGCTCGTGACTTCCACGGGATCGAGTTCCCACATCTTGCCGGTATAGGTCACGGTCTTGCCTCCGGCGAAATAAGTCGCGCTGCCAGTGATGCCGTTGGTGCCAGCAGTGAGGTCGGTGTCAGGCACCATGCCACTCGCACCGGCCTGCATGGTCGCGATGCGAAAGGCGAAGCTGGAGACAGGCGAATGGGTGGTGGCGGTGCTCGGGCCGGTGTCCGCGTCGAAGCCCGTGACGAGCGCATGGGTGGCGACAAGCGTGCCGTCGCTCATCGGTAGCGGCGTGCGGTAAAGCTGCTGCGGATTCGCGGGCGTCGGCGCGGGCTTCGCCGTGGTGTGGGTGATGTAGGTGATCGCCATTTGCTCCGGGTTCACACTCGGCGCGCCGTTGAGTTTCACGATCTGCCCCGCGCCGTGCGTGCCGACATCGGGCGCATCCACGCCGAAATAAAAACCGCCCGCGTGCGCATCTTCCGCGAGGAAAAAGAAGTTGCCGACGTAGTTGCGTTTCGTGGCGACGGCGTTGGCGTTGAAAGTGATGAGGTTGGCATCGTCGTTGAAGCTCGGCCCGAGGGTCGGGCCGAAAAGTTCCTGCCGCCCGACGTGATTGAGAATCTCCTCGTTCGTCCCGTCCTGATTGATCGCCCACGGGGTGAATTGATTGAACGATTGCCCGTTGAGATTCGTGCCGGCGCGGCCGGAAATGTCGAAATTTCGCGGCTCGGGAAAGAACTCCGTGTTCACGTTGTATTGAAAGGCCGCGCCCGCCGCCTCGCTCGTGAAGAGCCCGGTGCCGTTCGAGGTCTTTGTATAAGTGTCGCCCGCACCCAGCGGGCGGTCCGTCACGGCCTGGGCATCGCGCACGAGATGATCCCATCTGACAAAAAGCAGCCGCCCGAAGCTGTCGATGATCGGACTAAAGGAACCCGACGGCGAATGTTGGACGAGGAAGAGATTGCCGCTGGCTGGGTCGAGACTCCACAGGCCGGAGACGGTCGGGAGGTCGAGGTATTCTTCCAGCGACGGCCAAAGGTGCGCCTGGCCGTTGTGCGGGCGGTCGCTGGCAAAGATGATGCGGCCATTGCTGCCATAACACGGGCTAACGTTGTTATAGGTCAGCGGCTGGTTCGCGACCTTGGTGATGACCGGTTGCGCGCCCTGGGTCAGCGGGCCGATTTCGTAAAGCTGCCAGAAAAATTGCGTCGCATCACTCACCGAGGAAGGCACGCCGACAACCATGCTGAACACCGCTTTCATGCCATCCCATGACACCGAAGGATTGCGCACCGCGATGGCATTTGCGCCGGGATTCCCGCCGGGGATCGACCATGTCGCGGTCGCCGTGAGGTTGACCAGCGTGGGATTCGGCGTGCCCGGATAGTAAATCCACAGCCCGCCGCCACGCGCGCAGTGGAGCGTGTCGGCCTGCGCATTGGCAAACACGCCGGCGACGCCGAGGAAACTGACCGCCACCGTGCGGTCGTTGATTTCATTCGGCACGGGAACCTGCGTGACGAAGAGGACGGGCTTGGTCGGAGTCACGGCGTGGCCGGCCAGGGTGAGCGCCACCCAGGCGGCGGCGAAGAGTGAGGGGAATTTCATAGGCGTTGCGAGTGAGGCCCGAGAGTCGCATATCTCGGGCGCAAGTCCTACCCGAAACCGCGCATCCCCACTACGACCGGGTTACTTTCCCCCCGCCGCCTCCGGTGCCGTCCACGCCTCCGCGACGCGCGTGATCTTCAGCGCGCGCCCGGTCGTTTCATCGATCTCCACAACCGCGCCGCAGAGCCGCACCGGGCCGCTGGCGATGGGAAAAAGGATGGGCCGGCCGGTGAGGAAGCGCTGGATGATGGGGCCGAGTTCGCGCCCGAGGCAGCTCTCGCTCGGGCCGCAGAAGCCGGCGTCGGTGAGGTAGGCGGTGCCGCCGGGGAAGATCTGCTCGTCGGCGGTCTGGCAGTGGGTGTGCGTGCCGAGCACCGCGCTGACCCGGCCATCGAGATAGCGCCCCATGGCGATTTTCTCGGAGGTCGTCTCGCCGTGGCAGTCCACGAGGATGATGGGTGTCTCCGCGCGCAGGCGGGCGATTTCATCGCGCATGGCGAGGAAGGGATTCTCCAGCGGCGGATTCATAAAGGTGCGGCACTGCACGTTGACCACGGCCACCTTGCCCTTGGCGGTTTCGAGGACGATGGAGCCGCCGCCGGGCGTGCCGGGCGGGTAGTTGAGCGGGCGCAGCAGCCGCGGCTCGGTATCGAGAAAAGGGACGATCTCCTTTTGATCCCAGATGTGATCCCCCGTGGTGATGACCGCCGCCCCCGCGCGCAGCAGATCAATGCTGATCTTCGGCGTGATGCCGCGCCCGTTGGCCGAGTTCTCGCCATTGACCACGATGAAATCCAGCCCCCACGCCTCGCGCCACCGCGGCAGCATGTCGATGACGGCGCGGCGACCGGGTTCACCCACGATGTCGCCGAGGAAGAGAAGCTTGAGCATGCGCGGGTGTTAGCGGGCGAGCGGGCGGTGGGGAAGCGGATAGCGACCGGGAGGGAAGAAAATTCCTCTCCGGGCCGGTGCGCGCCGCCCGCGCGCCAGCGTTTTGTAGTGCGCCGGTGCTCCGCCGCTTTTGGGAGTGCGGGCGCAGGCGGGACGGGGCTGGAACTGCAAGCCGCGCGTCACCCGAAAGCGCCAGAGCACCGAGGAGGCGGAAGGGCACAGTGGAGGTTGGCGGGCCGGCCGGCCGGCGCACTCCAAAACGCCAGCGCGACATGGCATCCTCTCGCCTCAGCGCGCCTTGCTGCGCGTCCTCAGCAATTCCACCGCCACGATATGCACCGTGCTCAGCGTCGTGGTGACTTCTTCGTCATCGAAAAGGGTGATGCTTCCGCCTTTGGGGCTGATCGCCACATAGTCGGGGTGCTTCACGCGGTATTGCCTGCCATCCGAGGTCTTCACCATAAATGGCGCGAACGGCTCGGCGTTCATCAGTCGGCGGACTTCATCGGTCATGGGTTTCCGCTACCACACGCCCCGCGCTTTGGCCTCCAAAAAATTTTGTGCGCGGCGGTCCTCGCACCCAAGCTCCTGCTTGGGCGCGCACTGGTCCGCGAAGCGCCAGCCTCGAGAGCCACCGCATGGCCGGGCCAAGCTCCTGCCGAGTCTGTCACCCTGCGACGAAGCAGAGCTTCGCAGACATGGGCTTGACCAAGCTGGAGCTTGGTCACGAGGGGAAAAAACGTCGCTGCCAACTTCTCAACTTGGCAACAAGAGCGAAAATCGCCAACTAGGGCGAGCCCGCCCGCTTGACGGCACCACCCGTCCATGTAGTATTCGCGCCACACCATGAGCAACGACCTCTACTTTGGCGAACTCTTGCGGGCCAGGCGGATGGCCCAGGTGGAGAACAATCCCGCCTTCTCCCTGCGCCAAGTCGCCGGGCGCGTGGGCATCGAGCCTTCCTACTTGAGCAAGATCGAGCGCGGGGAGGAGCCGCCTCCGGGCGAACAGACCATCCGCCGTCTGGCCGAGGAACTCGGCGAAAACCCCGATGCGCTGCTGGCGCTGGCCGGGAAGGTTTCGAGCGATCTGCTCGCAATCATCCGCGAACGTCCCACCGTGGTCGCGGAACTCCTGCGCGCGCTGCGGGGCCTGTCCGCCAAACGCGTCTCCGCCCTCTCCCGCCAGATTCGCGATGGCGACTGGTGACTCTCTCTCCGATCCCAAGAACACCGACCTCATGCTCAATCTCGAACACGATCAACTCACGTTCACCTTCCCCGAAATCGCCTGGCAACTCACCGCGCTTCTGGAGCAGCACATTCAGCAGCTCCGTCCCAACTCCCACCTGCCCGAGGATCGAAGCACACTCGTCGAGGCGCTGCGCCGTTTCCTCCATTCAAATTCAGAAGGGGCTTGCCTAGAACAAGAGGGGACCAGTATGGATAAAGTGCTCAAAGAGAATGAAAAACAGATATGTCAAAGGTGCGAAGATTTCCGAGGCTAA
>JAYWEB010000032.1:0-15249 GCA_043779575.1 Chthoniobacter sp.
CGTCGCGTTTCGACATCGCACTCGACCCCGTGGACGGCACCACGAACACGGCGCAGGGGCTGCCCAACGCCATCTCCGTGATGGCCGCCAGCGAGCGGCGCGAGGGGGAGCCGCACGCGATGAAAAACCTGCCGACGTTTTACGCGACGAAGATGGCCTACGGCCCCGAAGTCGTGCGCGCGATTGCCAACGGGATGGAGCCTTTGCGAATCGACGATCCGCTGGAAAGCACGCTGGCCAAGGTGGCGCAGGCGCTGGGCAAGCGCGTGCCGGAACTGGTGGTGATGACGCTGAACCGCCCGCACCACGCCGAGATCATCGCGCAGGTCCGCAAGTGCGGCGCGGCCCTGCGGCTGATCAGCGATGGCGATGTCACGGCGGCGGTCTCGCCGTCGCTCGCGGATTCGGGGGTCGATCTTTTTATCGGCATCGGCGGTTCGCCCGAGGGCATCCTCACCGCCGCCGCGCTCAAGGCGCTCGGCGGCGAAATGCTCCTGCGCATGTGGCCGCGCGATGCCGCCGAGCGCGCCGCCGTGCTCCAGGAAATCAGCGCCGAAGACCTCGACCGCGTCTGGACGATTGACGAACTCGTCCGCGGCCAGAGCGCGATTTTTTGCGCCACCGGCATCAGCGACAGCCCGCTGCTGCCCGGCGTGCGGATCGTCGGAAAAAAGGCCATCACCCACTCGATCCTCATGCGCGCGAAAAGCCGCACCGTCCGCTACATCCGCGCGGTGCATGATCTGGAGACTAAGACCATCCACCTCCGCAGCGTGCGGCGGGAGGCGAAAATCTGACGCGGCCATGCTCCGCCAAGCCTTTGTCCGGCAGCTTCAGCTCGCCTGAACCCCGCCGTTACGGCACCCGCTTGAATTTGTGGAGGTGCCCAAATTGGGTCCACTCCGCGATGATCAGGTTGCCGTCCTTGTCGATCGACGCGCCGTGCGGGGAGTTGCTGATGCCGTCCTTCCACTGGTCCGGCGCGAGGCCGTAGTTGGCGCGCTGCCCGGCTTCGGGATTGTCGGCGACCTGGGCCACGATCGCGCCGTCTTTGTCCAAAACCGTGACGCGCCCCTGCAGCTCGGGGAACACCGCGTAGTCGCCGCGGATATGCACCGCCGCGGGCTGCCGCAGATCCTTTTGGATGACCTTCACAAAGTTGCCGTCGAGATCCCAGTGCTCCACGCGGTTGTTGTTGCGGTTGCAGACCAGCAGCAGCGGCGGGTGCTGCCGCGTGTCCAGCGCGATGCCGTGGCAGGTGTTGAACTTCCCTTCCGGCCGACCCGGCCCGCCGAAGGCTTTCACGAATTTGCGCTCCTTGTCGAACTTCAGCACGTAGTTCGCGCCGTAGCCGTCGGCCACGAAGATCGAGCCATCCGGCCCCACCGTCACGGCGCAGGGATTGAAATTCTTCGCCTCGTTGTAGATGGCAGCCCCGTCGGTGTTTTTCGCTTCCGCCGGAAAATTGATCGTCCACTCTTTCGTGCCGTCGAGCTTGAGTTTGATCACCTCGTGCTCGGTCGGGCGCGCGGCGTAGATGACCTCCACCCCGTTCTCCTCGCGGAGTTCCAACCCGTGAATTTTCGTCGGCCCGAACGCCCGCACAAACTTCCCTGCCGGCGAAAACACCACGATGCCGCGCGGGGTGTCGGTGGTGACATAGATGTTCCCCGCCTTGTCCAGCACCACGCCGCCGTGACACTCGCCCAGCGGCTGATGGTCCGGCGTGGCCTCGAAGAAGTTCGGGACGTTTTCAAATTTCAACTCAGCGGCGAAGGCCGTGGTTGCAGCGATGGCGAGCACCCCGAGCAGGCTGTGGGTGATTCGGTTCATGGTTCTGGTCACGAGGGGATGGAGATTTTTCATAAGATGGAGAATTGGTAAACCGGCGGGCGCATATTGCAATCCGAGAGACGCTCCGCTGGGCGGGCGGATGAAAAAACGCCGTCATCCTGAGCCGTAACTATGCAGTTCGGTTTGGATTTACCGCAGAGGACGCAGAGGCGCAGAGGTCGGGAAGAAAGATTCCAAGGCGCAAGCGCACTCTTCATCGGCTCCCGCTGCCGCCTCTGCGTTCTCTGCGCCTCTGCGGTAAATCCCCAACCGAACTGGCGGAGCGCAGTCGAACGGGGACCTCGAACTCGCGGTGGGGGCGAAGGCGGTGGGTGGAATGTGCGCGCCATGCTCCGCACCGCCTCCGCCCGCGTAGAGTCAGCGATCCTTCACTACGGCTTGGTTCGCAAAGCCTCCCAAGCCTCCGTTCAGGATGACGGCAGGTTTTTTTCGAGCGGAGCCGCCCGCCGTTTTCCATCTTTTACATTCCTTCGGATTTGTTTCGGATTTGTTTCGGATTTCGATATTCGGATTTCGGATTTTCCCCTCACATCTCTGCTTGACCGCCCCCAGCTCCGCGCTTGGCTGCGCACCTGCCTTTTACCCACACGCATGAAACGTTTCCTCACCCTCCTCGTCCTCCTCGCCCTCGCCGTCGCCGCGCAAGCCGAACCGCTCCGCGTTTTCATCCGTGGCGGGAAAAAATCCCACGGGCCGAACGCGCATGAGCACGAGAAATTTCTCAACGACTGGAAGGTCCTCCTCGCCGGGCGCGGGATGAAGACCGACGGCGCGCTGGACTGGCCGACGGCGGAGCAGTTCGCGCAGACGGATGTGCTCGTGATGTATGCGCAGGAGGGCGGCAACGCGACGCCCGAGCAGAAGACGAATCTGGAGACGTTCATCAAGCGCGGCGGCGGGCTCGTGGTCATCCACACGGCGGCGGTGAGCAACGATCCGGCGTGGTGGAAGTCGGTCATCGGCGGCGCGTGGGTGGAGGGGAAGACAAAGTGGAAGGAAGGCCCGATGGACCTCTACTACACCGAGAACCAGCAGATCGGCGGCGGGCACCCGATCACGCGGGGCGCGTCGAACTTCCACATCGACGACGAGATTTACTACGACATGGACCTCGCGCCGGACATCCGCGTGCTGGCCACGAGCTACACGCCGAACGGGCGCGGCGGCAAGCCGGGCGGCGGCAAGGCGCAGGTCTTCGACATCCAGCCGCAGATGTGGACTTACGAAAAGACCGCCGAGGGTGGCACCGCGCCCTATCGCGCGGTGGTCAGCATTCCGGGGCATCTCTACTTCACTTTTGAAAAGCCGCACTACCGCGCGATCCTGCTGCGCTCGATCTCGTGGGCGGCGAAGCACGAGAAGCTGGACGAGTTTGTGAAGCCCGAGGAAATCGCCGCGCTGACCTACCCCGAGGGCGGCCCGCAGAAGCCGGCGGACACGCTCAAGGCGCTGGAGGTTCACCCGGACTTCAAACTCACGCTCGTGGTCGCCGAGCCGCTCATCACGAAGCCGATGAATTTCGATTGGGATCCGGCGGGCCGTCTGTGGGTCGCCGAGACGCCCGAGTATCCGAATGGCCGTCGCGGGATGCGCCCGGATTACCGTGGCAAGGAGTGGAAGGATCACGGCGGCGTTGACCCCGCAGTCGGCCAGCAGGAGCGCAAGGCTCTCGATAAAATCAGCATCCTCACATCGAGCAAAGGCGACGGCGTGATGGACAAAAAAATCGTCTTTTACGAAGGACTCGAACTCGTCACCGGCTTCGTTTTTTACAAGGATGGCGTCATCGTCACGCAGGCACCGGACATTCTTTTCATCCACGATCCAGGCCCAGACGGCAAAGCGCGCAAAGTCGAAAAACTCTACACCGGCCTCGGAACACGCGACACACACGCAGTCATCAACAACCCGCGCTGGGGCTGGGATGGCTGGATCTACGCCACGCACGGCTACAGCGCCGGCGAGGTGACGAGCCCCGATGGTAGTAAAAAATTCGGCAACATAGGCTCCGGCGTCGTGCGCTTCAAAGCGGACGGCTCTGCTTTCGAGCAATACAGCTCGCGCGGCGGCAATACTTGGGGGCTCCAAATCACCGGCGATAATCGCGTGATGTGGACGCAGCCGACGAGCGGCACGCTGCTCAGCCAAGTCATCCTCCCCGAGTATGCGTTGGCGCGCGGAAAAGTGGGCAACACGCAAAGTTCCAGCGTCATCATCGGCTCGCAAAAAAGCTATCCTGCGATGACGTGGGAGCAAATGGCCTACGTGCAGATCGATCGCGTGGGCGATTTCACAGCGGGCGCGGGCTGCGCGATATACGACGGCGGCTCGTGGCCGGCGGAATACAACGGCGATTATTTTGTGACCGAGCCGACCATCAACATCATCCACCACGAGCGCCTCACGCCCGCTGGTTCCAGCTACACGGCGAAAAAACTGCCGGGCCGCGAGGAGACGGAATTCATCCGCAGCAAGGATATGTGGTTTCGCCCCATCGAAGTGCGCGTCGGCCCGGACGGCGCGCTCTATGTTGGCGATTTTTACAATCAGGCCGTCATCCACAACGACACGCGCGGCCCCGACCACAACAAGGTCAACGCCGCCGTGCGCCCCGACCGCGACCACTACTTCGGCCGCATCTGGCGGGTGGACCACAAGGACGCGAAGAAGATCGCGGTGCCGGATTTGTCGAAGGCGGGCATTCCCGAGTTGGTGAAAGCACTCGAACATCCGAACCGCGTGGTGCGGATGACGGCGAGTCGGCGAATCGAAGAACTCGGCACCGTCACGATTGGAATCAACAACTACGAACACACCACCGCCAATACCGAGGTCGTGAACCAGATCGTGCAACTTCAGCAAAGCGGCAGTCCGGAAACACGCATCGCAGCTCTCTGGACGATCCACAAACTCGGCTCTTTCGGCGCGCTCGGCTATTTGCCGAAGCTGACAAACGCGCTCGCGGACCAGGATGCCAGCGTTCGGCGCAACGCTGCGAATATCGCGGAGATCACGCCTGCCATTGATCCTGCGGCCTTTGGCGATCGAGCAATGGCGGAGACGATCGTAAAACATTTTGCCGCCGCAAAAACGGCGCTGCTCGGCGACGTGGACGCCGGCGTCCGGCTGGCGGCGCTGCGCGCGTTTTCAGCGGGCAAACTCGGTGACGAGGCAGCCACCGCCATCATCACCGCGTGGCCGAAGTTTGACGACGATTTCCAGCGCAGCGCCGCCGTCGGAGCCGCGATGCAAAACCCCGCCGCCTCCATCGCCGCCGCGCTCGACAGCGCCGATCCCGCGCCGCTGGCGCCGCTCGTCGCGCAACTCGCCGATTCCATCGGGCGCAAGAACGACACGGACGCCGCCGCGAAGCTCGTCATCGCGCTCGCCGGCAAGCCCGCCAGCGCCGACGCGCTCAAGGGCGCGATGCTCGACAAGCTCGGCAAGTCGCTCAAGGACGCGCCCGCGATGACGCCGGAACTTTCCGCCGCGCTCGCCAGGCTGCTCGTGAGCGGAGCCAACGCCAGCGTGCTCCCGCTCGCCGCGCAGTGGGACAAGGCCGGCGCGCTCAAGGCCGAGGTCGCCAAACTCTCCGGTTCGCTCCTCGCCGTCGTCGCCGACACCAAGGCCGGCGACGCCACCCGCCTCGCCGCCGCGCGCAGCCTCATCGGCCTCCGCGGCAGCGACGCCGCGATCCTGCCCGCCGTGGTGAAACAACTCGCCGCCGTCGGCACGCCCGGCTTCCAGCGCGGCCTCATCGCCGCGCTCGGCGAGACCGACGACGCCAGCGTGGGCGCGGCCCTTTCCGCCGCCTACGCCAAAATGCCCGCCGACGTGCAGGCGCCCGCCTTTGACACCCTGCTCAAGCGCGCCGACTGGACGCTCGCCTTCCTCGACGCGCTCAAGACCAACGCCGTGGATGTGACCACGCTCGGCCCCACCGCCGCCGCGCGCCTCCGCACCCATCCCGACAAAGGCGTGGCCAAGCTCGCCACCGAAATGCTCGCGGAACTGAGCCCGCTTGCCAAAGCGAAGCGGGACGCCATCGCCAAACTCCTGCCCGTCGTCGAGGGCAAAGGCGACCCCGCGAAAGGCAGGGCGCTTTTCACCACGACCTGCGCCATCTGCCACAAGTTTGGCGACACCGGCGCGGACATCGGCCCCGGCCTCACCGGCATGGGCGCGCACGGCGCGGCCGAGCTGCTCGGCGCCATCGTGGACCCGAACGCCGAGGTGGACCCGAGCTTCAACGCGTGGAATCTGGAGACGAAGGACGGCCAGTTTTTCGCCGGCGTCATCGCCTCGGAAAACACGGCGAGCATTACTTTGAAAAGCCTCGCCGGCGTGCAGGAGGTGAAAGTCGCGGAGCTGAAAGCGCGCGTGAACACCGGGCGCTCGCTCATGCCCGAGGGCTTCGAGGCGCTCGGCGGCGAGGCGCTGCGCGACATCATCGCCTACATGCAGAGCGTGGACGGCGGGAAGTTCCGCGTGCTCGACCTCAAGGGCGCCTTCACCGCCAACACCGCGCGCGGCCTTTACAACAGCGCCGCCGCGAAGGGCGAGACGTTCGAGTTTGCGAAGACCGGCACGGTCAGCGTCGGGGGCATCCCGTTCAACATCGTCGCGCCGGAAAAAGCGGCGGGCGGCGCGAACATCATCGTCCTCAAAGGCGGCCCCGGCGGCTCCGTGGCGCAGACCATGCCGCAGCGCGTGGAGGTGAAAGTCGGCGGCTTCAAAGCGAGCCGGCTGCATTTCCTCAGCGGCGTCACCGGCTGGGGTTTTCAAAATAACGACGACCGCAGCGACGTGCTGAAGATCACCGTCCATGCCATCGGCGGAGCCAGCGAAACCTTCGTGTGCAAGAACGGCACCGAGTTTTCCGACTACCTCGCCCGCGTGGATGTCCCCGGCTCGAAACACGCCGACGGCATCGTGAAAGAGCACCAGATGCGCTGGTTCACCAAGCCGCTGAGCGGCGTGCTGGAGATCGATCGCATCGTGCTGGAGAGCTTCGGCACGAGCGCCGCGCCGACGATCGTGGCCATCACCGCCGAAAGTGGAAGTGGCACGGGCGTCCCGCCCGCCGTCCCGCCCACCGCCGCGCCCGCGCCGACGAGCGCCGCCGCGGATGAAGACGCGAACTTCAAGCCGCAGTTCAGCGACCCCGTCCCGCAGCCCCCCGCCGCGCGCCCCGCGAACGGCCCGCGCGTGCTCATCGTCGGCGGCGGATCGTCGCACGACTTCGTGAAGTTTTTCGGCGGCACCGACAAAGCCACGCTCGCGCCCGTCGCCGGCTGGGTGGATTTCACCCAAAACCTGAACGGCATCCCCGCCATCCTCGACCGCGTGGACGTGCTCCTGCTCAGCGCCAACCAGCCCATCAGTTCCGCGACCAAAAAGGCGCTGATCGCTTACGCCAACCGCGGCGGAGCCATCGTCGCGCACCACCCCGGCTGCTGGTATGCGTGGAAAAACTTCCCCGAGTGGAACCAGGAAATCATCGGCGGCGGCACCCGCGGCCACGACTCCCTCGGCCCGTTCACGGTGAAGATCGCCAACGCCGGTCACCCCATCACCAAAGGCGTGACCGCGGAGTTTGAAATCACCGACGAACTCTACAACTACAACCCCGACCCCGCCGCCACCCCCATCGAAGTCCTCGCCACCGCGACCAGCCCGAAGAGCGGCAAAACCTTCCCGCAAGTCTTCATCGTGAAGCACCCGAAAGCCCGCATCGTCGGCCTCACCCTCGGCCACGACGCCCGCGCCCACGACCTCCCCGAATACCAGACGCTGCTAAAAAACGCCGTCAACTGGGCGGGCGGAAAATAGGGCGCGCGAAGATGCCGCGGGACGCCGGCAATCACGTGCCGCGGGTGCGGAGCTGGCGGCGGAGGATGGCGTAGAGCGCCGCGAGCAGCCCGAGCGAGGTGCCGACGAGGATGCCGGTGGCGTAGGTGAAGACGGTGATGCGCAGGCGCGTGCGATAGATTTCCAAGCGCGAGTTTTTGGAACTCCAGCTCGGGTAAGGGATGGACCACGACTTTTCCGGGCTGAAGAAAAGATTGATCGGCTGCTGGCGACCCTCGGCATCCATGCGGCGGTAGTCGTTCTGATCGGTCTCGGCCTTGGTCACGAGGTCCGTGACTTTCTGGTTCGTGAAAAGGCGCTCGGCGGTGAGGTCGCCGCGGCCGCGCAGGGTGGCGGGGGCGAGCGGTTTCCCGGCGATCACTTGATCGACGAGCTTGAGCCGGCGCTCGATGTCGGAGCGGCTTTTGCCGAACATGCCGCTGACCAGCGCGAGGGTTTCTTTCAAATCGTCGAGCCGCTGGTTCTGCGCGTCGGTGCGGCTGCGGGTTTTCACGAGGTCGTCCAACTGCGCCTGAATCTGCTCCTGCCGGCACGAAAGCGGGTTCTTTTTCGCCTGCGCGACGACCAGCGCCTCGTAGCTGTAATGCGTGGCGACGAAGCGGCTGATCAGCGGCACCCGCAGCGCCGAGTCATCGCGCTGTCCCGCCGCCGCCGCCTCGGGATGCTGCGTGAGCCAGCGCTGGAAGGTGTAGATCATGTCGAAGTCTTTGTTCATGTCCTCGTACTTGATCAGCGCGCCGCCGAAGATGAGCTGCGGGATGAGCACGAGCGGCACGACGTTCGCCGCCGTCTTGCCATCGGCGGCGAGCGAGGAGATGGCGAGCCCGAGCGAGGTGCCGCTCGCGGCGGTGATGAACATGTAGAAAAAGTACTCCCAGAACATCCCGCGGATTTCCAAAATCTTGTTGCCGACGAGGACGAAGAGCGCGCACTGCACGGCGGAGAAAAGGGCGAGCGTGGCGAATTTCGCGAAGATGTAATACGGCAGCCGCACGTCGAGGTTGCGCTCGCGGTGCAGGATCACGCGGTCGCGGATGATGTCATCGACCGAGTTCATGAGCGCGAGAAACATGGCCACGAGCAGGCTTATGAAGATGTAGGTGGGGATGTGAAAGGCGCTGGCAAAGTCGTATTTGCCGGAGGCGTCGTCGGTGAAATAAAGCGCCCAGCCGATGAGCGCGGCGAGCGCCGGGGCGACGAGCAGGGTGATGAAAAGGTTCCCGCGATTGCGGACCTTCGACATGAAGGCGCGGCGCAGCAGGGTGCGGAACTGCGTCCATTCGTCGTGCCAGCGGATCGGCGCGCGCTGGCGCACGGCGGCGGCGGCGGCGGGCGTGGGCGTGGGAATGGGCGGCGCGGGCTGCTGGCGCAGATTCACCTGCTTCACGTCCTGCAGCAGGCGGAAGCTCTCGTATTTGTCCCGCCAGTAGTCCGGCGAAAAACGGCGCGCGGGCACGAGCTGGCCTTGCGCATTGTCCTCGTAGATCACGTCGCCGCTGAGATCGCGCAGCGGCGTTTCCAGCACGTCGAAGATGAACTCCGGGCGCGTGGTGCCGCACGCCGGGCAGCCGCCCAGCTCCGTGCCGAAGTGCTGCTCGTGCTCCGCCGCCGCGAAGTAGCCGAGCATCTCGCTCGGCGTGCCGTAGAAAACCATGCGCCCGCCTTTGTCGAGCAGCAGCGCTTTGGAAAACATCTGGAAGAGCTTCGAGGTCGGCTGGTGGATCGTGACGAGCACGATCTTGTTGTGCGCCATCGAGCGGATGATCTCGATGACGTGCTCGCTGTCCTTCGAGCTGAGGCCGCTCGTCGGTTCGTCGAAAAGGAACACGTCCGCGCTGGAGATCATGTCCAGGCCGATGTTCAGACGCTTCCGCTCGCCGCCGGAGAGCGTCTTTTTGATCGCCGTGCCGACGATGTTTCCCCGCCGCTCGCTCAGCCCCAGCTCGGTCAGTTTCCCCTCGATCCGCCGCGCCCGGTCGCGCCGCGAGAGGTGTGGCGAGCGGATCGCCGCGGCGAAGCTCATGTTTTCCTCGATCGTCAGGTGATCGTCGAAGGCGTCGTCCTGCGGGATGTAGCTGATGAAGCGCTTCAGCCCGTCCACGTTCGCGTAAAGCGACTGGCCGTTGAGCAGCACCTCGCCCTGCGTGGGCTGGAGCTGGCCCGCGATGCAGCGCAGCAGCGTGGATTTGCCCGAGCCGCTGGCGCCCATCACGCAGACCATCTCGCCGCGGTTCACCGCAAAGGAAATGCTGTCCATGGCGATCTGCGCCCGGCGGAACCGATGCGAGACGTCGCGCACTTCGAGCGACGAAATAATGTTCCGCTCCTCCTCGATGATCCGGTTCGCAAAGTCGCACCGCAGCACCTGCCCGGTATCGATGCTGATGGTGTCGCCGTCGGCCAGCGGCGCGCTCCCTTTGACCGGAAAATCGCCGACGAGGATCGGCCGGTCGGCCTGCAGCACCTCGAGTTTGCCCACGCGGTTTTCGTAATCGCAGAGGATTTTCAGCAGCACCTCGCCGCTCGTTCCGGGCGAAAGCAGGATGTCGTCGGTGTCGAGCAGCGCGGGGTTGTTCGAGACGAGATAGCCGGTCTTGTAGGCCTTGAGCTGGAAGCGTCCGCCGAGCGCGCGCGCGCGCCGCCGGAGATCGCTGAGCGGCAGCTCCGAGTCGTTGTGAAAGACGATCTTGTCGTCCAGCGTCGCATCCACCGTGGTGCCCGCGCGGAGGGCCGTGCCATTGAGCAGACCGTCCACACTTTTCAGCGCGCGCACCTGCACCTTCAGCCCGAAACGCACTTCCAGACAGGATTCGCGGGTCTTTTCCTTTTCGAGCTGCACCTCGTCCGCACTGTCGATGGTCAGGTAGATCTGCGTCAGTGAGACGTTCTTCTTCGCGTTGAAATAGTACGCGAGATCCTCATACGTGAGCACCTGCTCGCCGAGCACGATGCGCTGCCCCGTATAGACGCGGCAGAACGCCCCCGGCCCCAGCGGACGCCCGCGCACCACGATGCCTTTCGAGCTTTGGTTCTTCAGCAGGATGAGATCGTGATACCGAAACGCCACCAGCCGCTCCGGCCCCGCCAGCCCCTTGAGCTTCACATCCGCCGCGCCACTCGCGCCAAAGGTCAGCGCCTCCAGCGGCGACTGCCCGTGCTGATACACCGTCTTGTCCGATTCCTCCGCCGCATTGAGCTGATAGACGATGTCGATGGCCTGCGCCGCCATCCCGAGCTGCGTCATAAACGAGTAGAAATTCACCACCTGCTGCTGCTCCATCCCCGCCTTCGAGATCAAGTCGTAGAGCTGCACGCCGAGCATCACCTTGCGCTCCGGCCCCAGCTCCACCGCCAGCTTCTGCGCCATCGCCGTGAGATCCTGATTCTCATTCAGCGCCTGGCGGAAAAGCTTCCGCAGCTCCGAATAAACCGCCTCTGGATAGTCGTAGCGCAGAAAGCCCAGCGACGAATCAATCTCCTCCTCCAGCACCTGCCCGTCCGCCTTGGAAAACGCCGCCAGCACCTGGATCAGCACGGGCAGCAGATTTGGGCTTTCCGTCACCGTCCGCTGCCGCCCCGTCAGCTTCCGGCCGATGGCATCCGTCAGCCGCCCCAGCCGCCGCACGCCCGGCAGCATCCGCACGCGGGCGCGCAGTTTTTTGGTCAGACGGTTGTGCAAAAGATTCATGAGTGGCCGATCCGCGGCGCCAGTTGCACGCCGCTGGCCCGCAAAACTAATGGCCCGCTTTCGTTTGTCGATGCCACGGCGCGACCCGCCGATCAGCCTGTGGAAATACTCGCGGAGCTTGGGTGGATGGCGTCGCTCCGCGCGCCATACCCCCAACGCGCGCCAGCGCCACCCTAAAAGATGGGCCTGCGGCGTGGGCATGGCATGGCGCGCGGAGCGACGCCATCCACCACGAGGAGTTTTTTGCATCTCGTGCCCAAAGTTTCCCTCTCGTGCCCAAAGTTAGCGCCGCGCTTTGGGAACGCTCGTCCCAGCGAGACTCCGTCTGGCGGCTCGATTTCCAAAGCGCCAGAGGACTGGCGCACTCCAAAACCTGACGGACTTGGGGACGGCTCCGGCGTCGCGGACGCGGCGGCGGCGGACTTGGAAGAGTAGCGCAGTCGGAGGCTTGCGCTACGTCCCCGCTGCGCTCCCTCCATCTGTCCCTGCAAATCGTCAGTTCCCAGAGGTTTCCTAAATCCGGCCCTACCCAGTCGTCCGCAGGCCGCTGGCGATGGCGTTGATGGAGAGGAGGAGGTCGGGGAGCAGGGCCTCGGCGGCGGGCTCGTCGCCGGCGGCGCGGAGGGTGCGCCAGCGGCGGAGCATGGCGATCTCCTGGAGGTGGAGGACGCGCAGGGCTTCGGCGCGGAGTTGGAGCGTTTTCAGCATGCGCGGGCGGCGCTCGGTCATGGGTGCGCCGCGGAGTTTTTCGAGCATCGTTTTCGTGAGCTGCCACTCGCCGAGGATTAGCTCCATGAAGCGCGCGCGCAGCGCGGCGTCGCCGACCAGCCCGGCGTAGGCGTGCATGAGTTCGAGGTCGGTGCTGGCGATGCTGGATTCGATATTCGTGAGCACGTAGTGGAGGAAAGGCCACGCGCGCATCTGGCCGGCGAGCGCGGTGATTTCGGCGTCGTCGAGCGCCTGCAAACCGGAGCCCGCGCCGAACCACCCCGGCACATAAAAGCGGGCCTGGCTCCAACTGAAGACCCACGGAATCGCGCGCAGATCCGCGAGGCTCGGCTGGCCGGTGCGGCGCGCGGGGCGGGAGCCGATGCGGCTGTGCTCGAGCGCGTCGATGGGCGTGGCCTGGCGGTAAAAGGTGAGGAAGTCCGGCGCGTCGAGCAGCCGCCGGTAGGCTTGCTGGCTGGAGTGCCGGAGCTTTTCCAGCACGGGCGCGAGCGCGGGCAGGCCGATCCCGGCGCGCTCGTGGCGGAGCGTGGTGCCGGTGACGCCGGCGACGAGGAGTTCGAGATTGAAGGTCGCGGTCGGCAGGTTGCCGAATTTCTGCGCGATGGTTTCGCCCTGCTCGGTGAGCCGGATGTCGCCGCCGAGCGAGCCGGGCGGGAGCGCTTCGAGGAAGCGGTGGGTCGGTCCCGCGCCGCGGCTCACGGTGCCGCCGCGCCCGTGGAAAAAGCGGATGCGCACGCCGGCGTCGCGCCCGAGCTGGGCGAGGCGGGACTGCGCTTTTTGCAGGCCCCACTGGCTGGCGACGATGCCGGAATCCTTGTTGCTGTCGCTGTAGCCGACCATGACCTGCTGGCTGAGCGGGCGCTTTTCGCGTCCCCCATTCCACGCGAGAAATTCGAGCGAGCGCCGCGTCATCGGCTGCTCGAGGAAGCTCTGCAAAATAGACGGCCCGGCTTCGAGATCGTCGAGCGTTTCAAACAGCGGCACGACCGGCAGCGTGCAGACGAGCCCTTCGCGCAGCATCCGCGTGAGGCCGGCTTCGCGGGCCAGCACATAGACCACGAGCAGGTCGGAAAGCCGGCGCGTCATGCTGACGATGAGCGCGCCGATGCCGTCCGCTCCGCAGCGCGCGATGTGCGCCGCGAGCACGCGATGGCAGCCGAGCACGGCGTCGGCCTCGGGGCCGGCGGAGACGCTGGCGTGCAGGAAAGGACGCGGGGACTGGAGTTCCTTTTCGAGAAAGCGCAGGCGCTCCGTTTCGCTCCAGTCCTCCCACTGGCTGCCGTCGAGGCCCGCCGCGCCCATGAGCTGCGCGAGCGCCTTGGCGTGAAAGGCGGAGTTCTGCCGGACATCGAGCTGCGCGATGTGAAAGCCGAAGACGTCGAGCGCGCGGAGCACGGGCGCGACATCGCTCTCGGCGAGGCGCGCGGCGCCGACGGCGGTGAGCGAGGCGTGCAGCGCGCGGAGGTCGGCGGCGAGTTCCGCGGCGTGCTGATAGAGCCCGCTGCCGGCGCGGATCTGCGCGAGCTGATGAGGCGCGATTTCGACGGGCAGCCGCGCGAGGAGCAGCTCACCAAACTGCCGCCACGGCTCGCCGGTATTCTGCGCGAGAATGGCGCGGCCGGTGTCGCCGAGGCTGGCGGCGATTTTTTCCCGCAGCTCCACGAGCGCGGCCGGCGGCGGCTGCATCCAGGCGGAAAGGCTGAGCTGGCCCGCGAGCGCGCTGAGCTGGCGGTGCAGGAGGACGAGCGCGTTGGCGCGCAGCCGTTCGAGCGTCTCGGCGGTGACTTCGGCGGTGACGCCGGGGTGGCCGTCGCGGTCGCCGCCGACCCACGTGCCGAAGCGCACCTCGGGCAGCGCCGCGCCGCGGAGCAGCGCGGGATCGAAGCCGGCGTCCTGCCAGGCGAGGCGCAGGCGCGCGTCGAGCTCGGGGAGGACGGCAGGGAAAACGTCGCGCAGGTAGTGGAGGACGTTGCGGCGCTCGTCGGCGAGGCTCGGTTTTTCGAGGAGGATTTCGCCGGTGCGCCAGAGGCGTTCGAGCGCGGCCTTGGTCTGCTCGCGGAGGAGCGTCTGCGCGGACGGTGTGGGGTGGCCGTGCTCGCGCGCGTCGATGAGCGCGAAGAGCGCGCGGTGCTGTTCGAGCACGGCGAGGCGCTTGGCCTCGGTGGGGTGCGCCGTGAGCACCGGCTCCACGCGCACCTGGCGAAAGGCGGCGGCGATTTCCTCCGGCGTGAAACCCTCCGCTTTCAACCGTCGCAATTGATCGCCCCACAGCCCGCGCTCCGCGGTCAGCCCCTCGCTGGTCTCGCGCAGCGAACGCATCGCGGCGGCGGTGTTTTCCTCGACCATATTGAGGAGCTGAAAGGCGATGGAATAAACGAGCCCGAGCTGCGGCGGCAGGTCCGCGATGTCGTCCGCTTTGGCGACCGCGCCGAACCACGGCAGATGGCGCGCGAGCTGGCCGAGCCCGAGCTCCGTGAGCACCTCGCCGAGGCACTCGATGAGAAATCTGAGGTCGCGGTCGATTTTCTCAAACCCGAGCGCGAGGTAGTCCGGTGCGGTGGTTTCCTGCATAGAAAAAATAGCCGCGCCCCTTTCACGGATGCGCCGGGCGGCTGCAAGAAAAACCTCGCGGGATTGCTGTATCCGTCAGCCTCCGCGACGGACGAGGTCGCGGGCGGCGGCGGGCCAGGTGGGAAAGTGGAAGGTGAAGCCGGAGGCGAGCAGGCGCGCGGGGACGACGCGGCGGCTTTTCAAAACCAGCTCGCTCTCGGTGCGCAGGAGGCGCACGCCGATTTCCAAAAGCCACTCCGGCGCGGGGAGGCCGATGGGGAGGCCGGCGGCCTCGCGGAGCGCGCGCATGAAGTCGGCGTTGGGCAGCGGGTGCGGCGCGGCGAGGTTCACGGGGCCGGCGAGGTCGTCGCGCGCGATCAGCCAGCGGACGGCGCGGATGAAGTCGTCGTCGTGAATCCAGGACATGAACTGTCGGCCGTCGCCGATCCGCCCGCCCAGGCCGCGGCGCGCGAGGCCGAGCAGGGTGGCGAAAACGCCGCCGGGGTCCGGGCTCATGGTCATGGCGGAGCGGAGGATGACTTTGCGCGTGTGCGGGG
>JAYWEB010000033.1:0-6004 GCA_043779575.1 Chthoniobacter sp.
CCGCGAATTGCGCGCCTTGGAGCTGGAAATCCTGCTCACGCTCCACGCCGGCCAGCAGCAGATGGGCGAGGCCGACGTTTTCAATCTCTCGCTCATCGACGTGGACCAGATGTTCGGGATCGAGATCGAGGAATTCCCCGCCCGCATCGCCGAAGTCGCCCTCTGGCTCACCGACCACCAGGCCAACGTGCGCCTCTCCGAAGCCTTCGGCCAATTCTACAAGCGCATCCCTCTCCGCAAGAGCCCGCACATCCACGTCGCCAACGCGCTCCGCCTCGACTGGCGCACCGTGCTCCCGCCCGCCGAGTGCAGCTACGTGCTCGGCAACCCGCCGTTCGTCGGGAAACAATTCATGAGCGCCGAACAGAAGGCCGACATGGCACTCGTCTGCGGGCAGGTGAAAGGAAGTGGCGTCCTCGATTTCGTCACCGGCTGGTATTTCAAAGCGGCGGAATACAGCGCGGGCACTGCCATCCGCTGCGCTTTCGTCTCGACCAATTCAATCAGCCAGGGCGAACAGCCCGGCATCTTGTGGCGCGAACTTTTCGGGCGCTACCGGATGAAGATTCATTTCGCCCACCGCACTTTTTCATGGGAGAGCGAGGCGCGAGGGAAAGCCCATGTTCACGTCGTCATCATCGGCTTCGGCGCGGAGGACATCCCCGCGAAGTGGCTCTACGACTACGACCGCGACCCGGCCAACCCGGCGTGCGCTCCCGCCGCCAACCTCAATCCCTACCTCGTCGAAGGCGGCGACATCGTCCTGCCCAAGCGCACCTCGCCGCTTTGCGCCGTGCCCGAGATCGTCTTCGGCTCCATGCCGAATGACGGCGGGCATCTCCTGCTTTCATCCGCAGACAAGGCCGCGCTGCTTGCCGCCGAGCCGGAAGCCGCCGAGTTCATCCGCCCTTTCGTTGGGGCCGAAGAATTCATCAACGGGATCGAACGCTGGTGCTTGTGGCTGGAGGGGGTCAATGCTGGGCCGCTGCGGTCCATGCCCGTTGTGTTCAAGCGCGTGGAGGGCGTGAGGCAGCACCGCCTCAGCAGCACGCGGAAAACCACCAAGCAACTCGCCAGCAAGCCCGCCGAGTTCGGCGAAAACCGGCAGCCCCACTCCAACTATCTGCTCATTCCCGGCGTCTCCAGCGAAAGCCGTTCCTACATCCCCATCGGCTTCATCCGCCCGCGAGTCGTCGCCAGCAACCTCGTCAACATCGTGCCCGGCGCCACCCTCTATCACTTCGGCATTCTCACTTCCCTGATGCACATGGCGTGGACGAAACACGTCTGCGGGCGGCTAGAGAGCCGGTTCCGCTACTCGAACCAAATCGTCTATAACAACTTCCCGTGGCCTGAAAACGTGGCCGACGCCAAACGCGCGCGCATTGAAGAACTCGCGCAACGCATTCTCGACATCCGCATCGAATGTGGCGACGGACGCCACGGCTTCCTCCCCGTGCGGACGAAGAGCGTCGCCTCCACTCTTGCCGATCTTTACCACCCCACAGCCATGCCGCCCGCCCTCGCCGCCGCGCACACCGCGCTCGATAAGGCCGTGGATCGCTGCTACCGCGCCGACCCTTTCCCCACCGACCGCGCCCGCGTGGAGCACCTCTTTTTCCTCTACGAAAAACTCACCGCCCCGCTCGCCCCCACCGCCACGACCCGGCGAAAACGCGCCAAGGTGTAATTCCAATTCGCTTTCACGATGAGCCTGACCGCGGTGCGTTCACCGCCGGTAGCCCGATCGCGGAACGATCACCGATGGTAGCCGTGGACTGAAGTCCACGGCTACCTTCATCGACCGCTCCGCGGTCCCAGCGGGGCGAGTCTTCCGGCCAGCGAGCCTTCCGCTCATCTTGAAAGAGAGGCGAGTCTTCCTCTCATCTTGAAAGCGACTTTGACTAATGTGAGGCGCGGAGATTACGGGTCCATCCGATCCCATTCCGCCAGCCTATACCGCCTGCCAGTCCGGCTTATTCTGATACACCCAGCGGTAGTACTCCAGCCGCGTGAGGCGCGCGGCGGCCGGTTCGTCGAGGAGGCATTTCGCCACGGGGTGCATCTGGAGGATCGACGCCGGGTTCATCGCGGTGATCGGTCCCTCTACGGCGGCGGCGATGGCGTCCGCCTTTTTCGCGCCGAAGGCGAGGAGCAGCACCTGGCGCGTGTCCATGATGGTGCCGACGCCCATGGTGATGACGTGATACGGCATCTCCGCGAGGCTGCCAAAGGCGTAAGCGTTGTCGCGGCGCGTGCGCTCGGTGATCGTTTTGATGCGGGTGCGCGAGGCGAGGGAGGAGGAGGGTTCGTTGAAACCGATGTGGCCGTCGCCGCCGATGCCGAGCACCTGGAGGTCGATGCCGCCGGCAGCGCGGATGGCGTCCTCGTAGGCGCGGCACGAGGCGGGGATGTCGGTGGCGAGGCCGTCGGGGATGTGGATGCGCGCGGGGGCGAAGTTCGCGTGCGCGAAGAGATTTTCGCGCATGAAGGCGTGGTAGCTGGCGGGGTGCGCGGGGGCGAGGCCCACGTATTCGTCGAGGTTGAAAGTGGTCGCGCGGCTGAAGTCGAGGCCGTCCTCGCGGTGCAGGCGGACGAGTTCGCGGTAGAGCGCCAGCGGGGTGCTGCCGGTGGCGAGGCCGAGGACGGCGTGGGGCTTTTCACGGATGAGCCGGGCGATGTGGCGCGCGGCGAGGAGGGAGGCGGTTTCGGATGTGGGTTGGATGATGATTTCCATGGGCTAGGTGCCGAGGCGCTGGCGGAGGTGGGCGACGACGTCGGCTTTGAAACGGTCGATGAAACCGGTGACGTAGCCGACGATGTCGAGGGAGTCGTCGTGGGCGAGGGGCGTGAGGTCCATGGCGAAAGCGAGGGCGTCGCTTTGGTCCACGGTGTGGCTGGCGAAAAAGGTGGCATTGGCGCGGCGGCGGCCGAGCACGGCGAGGTCGTAGCGTTTGCCCCCGGCGATCTGGGAGCGAAAGACGCCGTTGATCCCGGCGGCGAGTGCGTCGTGGCCGGAGACATCGTGAACGGTTTTCTCGGCGTCGGGCAGCCAGTCGAGATCGCGCCACACTTCGCAGCCATGCACGGCCTGCGGGCGCTGCGCGCGCGGCAGGGCGCGGATGGCCTGGATGACTGGCACCACGACGGCGATGTGCGTGCTGTGTTTGTCGGCGGGGTTGTGCGTGTAAACGACGCGCGGCTGCGTGGCGGTGAGGATGGCCGTGAGGTCGGCGACGAGGCGCGGGTCGGCGGGGTCTTTCACGATCTGGCTCGGGTAGTCGAGCTGGAGCATGGCGGCGTAGCGCCCGAGGGTGGCGGCCTCGCGCTGTTCGTCGCGGCGCACGGCCATCATTTGCCCGTCGCTGAACGGCGCGAATTTCCCCTGCCGCGCGCTGCCCGCGCCGTTCGTGCAGGTCACGCCGCCGAACCATTCCGCGGCGCTGTCGTAACACGCCGCGATGCCGTGAAAGGCCATGAATTCCAAGTCGTCCTGATGCGCGCCGATGCCGAGATGCGTGACGCGGGCGAGCGCGTCGGCGGGCGCGAGTCCGTCGGGGATGAAAACGTCGGCGGTGGGGTTGTGGAGGACCATGCAAATGGGGCAAAAATTACTACGGCGTGAGCAATGGAATCGTCTGCCTTCCGTTGCGCCGGTAGATGCTGAAATGCCCGTCGGCGGTGAAAACCGTGGCCTGTGGCAAAAGCTCTGACATGCGCACGAGGCACGCATCCGCCAGACTCATGGGCACACTTTGATAACGCTCGATCAGCCGGAGCACGTCCGCCTTGTTTTGGACGAACGAAAAATCGACCTGAATCACGCCCCGGTTCAGAAAGCGGCAAAGCGCCGTCTTGCCGTCATGCAAATGTTCGAGAAGAAAAAAACATTCCGACAGCACCGCTTCGCACGTTAGGCAGGGCTCGGTCAGCGTGGCCAGTCGCGCCTTGGCCCACGCATGATGCTGGTCGCGCCGATCCAGCGCCGCGACGATCCAGCCGCTATCGGCGAGAACGATTCTTGCCATACCCGGCCATGTGTTTCTTGTTCGTCGAAAGGTCGCCCGGTGAATTGGGGTCGTCGATCACCAGGTCTTTCATCCGATCCCAAAGCGAAGGCGTTTTGGCCGCCGGCTTGCGTAGTCGCTCGCGCACGACTTCCGACTTGGTGAGCTTTCTCTCGTGAGCTTCGCGGGCGATTTCCTCGGCTAAAGCATCCGGCACTTTGATGGTCAGAGTTTGCATGGCAGGGTTGGTAATATCTCGCTGGCAGAAGGGCAATACGCAACTCACCGACGCAGCGCCGGCAGGCTGGCGGCGGCGACGGCCTGGCCGTGGCGCTTGTCTTTCTCGTCCGGCGTGCGGAGCCGGATGGCCGCGGCCAGCGCGGGAAACTCCGCGCGCAGCACTTCGCCCGCTTGGCCGATGATGATCTCGCCGCCCTGCCCACTGGTCACGCGGCCGAGGATGAGCAGGTGGCGGATGTCGTAAAAATTTGCGAAGTGCGCGATCGAGTAGCCAAAGCAGATGCCGATGGTTTCGTAGATTTTGCGCGCACGTTCGTCGCCCGCAGCCATGAGCTGCTGCACCTCCACGAGCTGCTCGGCAAATTTCATCTCCGCCGGAAAGCGCAACCCCGCGAGCGGCGCGAGGCGCGCGACGCCCTGCTGGCAGAAGTATTGCACCGCGCACCCGCGATCCCCGCTCCACTCGTCGAGCGGCGCGTCGTCGCGGTAGTCCACGGGGACAAAGGCCAGCTCGTTCAGCGCCGGGGTGATCGAGCCGTCGGCGTTCACAAAGCCGCCCGCGACGCTGGTGCCCATGGAAACGCCGAGCACGCCGTTTTCGCCCAGGCTCATGGAGCCGGCGAGCGCGGTGACTTCGCCGTCATTGACGACCTCGAACGGCACGCCGCCCCATTCCTTTTGCAGATCGAAAAAGATGCGGCGGATGCGCCGCTCGAAATCCCCCGGCGACACGCCGCGAAAGAGCGAGGCCGCGCGGACTTCGCTGTTCACATAGACGCCGGCGGAGCTGCCGCCGATGGCGTCCACGCGCGGGAGCTGGGCCGCCGCGCGCCGCAGCGAATCCTGGATGCCGTCGTAGTGATACTGCGGGTCGCTTTGAAAATAGGGATCCCACGCGACCTCCTCGGAGAAGACCACGCAGCCATCGACCACCGCCGCGCATTTGCGATCCGAGCCGCCGAGATCGAAGCCGATGCGGCAGCCGGTGAGGTGGCGGCCGAGGGGCATGGCGGTCTCGTGCGCGGCGGGCACGTCGGCCAGCGCGCAGGATTCCACGACCATGTCGCGCCCGTAGATTTTCCGCCCGATGAATTCCCAATCGAACCCGCGCTCGCCCGCCGGAGCGTAGATGGCGCGCAGCATTTCCGCCACCGCCGGATCGCCGCCGATGACCACCCGCCAGCCGCCGCACGTCCAGAGCAGGAACCGCAGGAGCCGCTCCACATACTTGCGATTGAGCGCCACGTTTTCGCCCGAGTGCGGCAGCACGCGCGTGTCGAACCGCGACACCGTGCCGTCCGCCCGCTCCAGCGCGATGGCCAGCGGATGCGCGCCGGGATGGGCCGCGCAGCGCGCGCGGTAGGCGCGATTCCACAGCTCCGCCGGGATGAAACCGGGATCGAGCGGAGGAGTGAGGGCGGGGCGAACGTGCATCGGCGGCGGAAGATAAGTTTGCCCCGCGTGACTGTTCCAGCCTTTTGCGGCGGGCGCTCCCGAGATTGACCTCGCGCCCTCCGCTCCCGCACTGTCGCCCGACTTTATGCAGACCACGCGCGCAGCCATCGGCATCGACTTCGGCGGAACGACGATCAAATCGGCCGTCATCCAGGCCGGTCGGGTGCTGGCGCTCGGCGAGGTCATCGACACCCAGCTTCACCACGGCGCGGAGTCCCTGATCGATGAAATCCTCCGCGTGATCGCGACCCTCCGCCGGGCGCATCCCGAGGTCGCCGCCGTGGGCGTGGGCCTGCCGGGTT
>JAYWEB010000034.1:0-5995 GCA_043779575.1 Chthoniobacter sp.
GCTTTGAGGAAGCGCCCGACCTTGGCGTCGGCCTCGCGGCGCGGGATGACGCGCGCGCTTTTGAAGAGCCGCAGCAAAGCCGCGCCACCCTCGCGGGGCAGCGTGCCGTCGTCGTGGATGATGATCGGCCAGGAGTGCTCGCTGAATTGAAACCAGCTCGCGAGCATCCACGCGGAGAGCCGCCAGTCCTTGGCCCCGGTGAGGACGTGGATGGGGATGTCCCGCGCGGGTTCGTTCCAAAACGGCCACGACCACTCCTCGATGCGCGGGAGTGTTTTGTAGTCGTGGTAGGAAGCGTCCCAGCCGCGCTGGAGGTCGCGGCGGAAGAGCCACCAAAGTCTGCCTGGAGAAATCACTCCGGCTGTTTACCGGAGAGAAAGCGGCGAGTGCAAGCGGCCTGCGCGCGCTGCCAGGCGTGCGGGGAGAGGAGCCACTGTGGGTGGCGGAGGAGGTTGGAAAAAAAGCCGCCGCGCGCGCTGCTCTTGCCGCTTTGGAAAAGGTCGTAGTCGAGTTGCGCCTGGATTTTCCAGCGGCGGAACGGGTGGAGCGGGGGATGCTCGGCGAGATGTTTTTGCAGGATCGTGCGGATCTCGTCGGCGGCGCGCTCGGCGGCGGCGGACTTCTGCCCGGCGTGCAGGCGGAAGCGCGTGAGCGTGGCCGGCAGATGCGCGACGCGCGCGCCGGCGCGGAAGCAGCGCACCCAGAAATCGTAGTCGAAGGCGAGGTGGTAGTCGGTGTTGAAGGGGCCGGCTTTTTCCCACAGCGAGCGGCGGAAAAAGACCTCGGGCTGCACCCACTGCCGCCCGCGCCACCACACGCCGTAGATGTCGAGCACTTCGGCGAGCGATTCGATGCGGCCGGTGTGCGTGCCGGTCAGCGCGCCGTGCTCGTCGATCCAATCCACGGAGCCATAAACGAGGTCGATCTCGGGATGCTCGTCGAAAAAATCGAGGACGCGCCCGGCGGCGTGCTCGGCGAGGAGGTCGTCGCCATTGATGAAGCCGATGATGTCCCCGCCCATCCTGGCCATGGCGCGGTTCAGCGCCTCGGTTTGGCCGTGATCGGGCTCGCTGACCACGGTGTCGCCGGGTCGCGCCATGGCGCGGGCGATGGCGGCGGTGCGATCCGGCGACGCGCCATCCTGCAGATACCAGCGGAGGCGGTCGCCCTGCGCGTTGAGCGAGGCGAGCGTGGCGGGGAGAAAGTGTTCCGCTTGGAAAACCGGGACCGCGAGCACGAGCTGGCGCGCGGTTTCGGGGACGCTGGCGGGCTGGCGGTTTTCCATCGGGGTCACAGGCGCGTGCGGGCGGTCAGCGCGGCGGCTCGGGCAGTGGCGTGACGGTCCATTCCACGACCGGGCAAACCACGCCCGGCCAAGTTTCGGGAAAGTGCGAGGCCTGGTTGCCGGCCCCGGAGATCGTGAGCGAAAGACAGGCCTGCTCGGTGACGAGCCAGCGTTCGCCGGGAATACTGCACCCGACGTTGACCGTGTAGGCGCGGCGATTGAGCAGTCGGCCCGGGATCGTGCCGGACGTCGTGTAGCGGCCGGGGGTTTGGGCTTCCGGTTGGAAAAGGTGATCGGTGGCGACGAAGGCGATTTCGCCTTCCTGCGTGGTGAGCGAAACGTGAAAGCGCATCCCCTGAATCCGCCGCTTCACGACGTAGTCGATGGACACGACGATCGGCTTGTCCGCCTCGAAAACGGAGAGCGTATCTCCGGTCTCGTCGGTGAGCCGGATGCGTTCGAGCGCGATCTCCTCACAGCCCGGCGCTTTGTCCGGCGGCCAGGTGATCTCGCCGAGTCCGCCGGCCTCGCCGGGCACCGTCGTGGCGAGATAGTCGCGAATGATTTCGTCGGGCGGGCCGCGGCGCGTCAGGCGTCCGTCGTGAATGAGGATGGCCTGGTCGCAGAGTGAGCGGACCGCGCCCATATTGTGGCTGACGAAAAAAACGGTGCGGCCCTGTTCGGAGGCTACCTGCCCCATTTTGCCGAGGCACTTTTTCTGAAAGCCGGCGTCGCCGACCGCGAGCACTTCATCAATGAGCAGAATCTCCGGTTCGAGATGCGCGGCGACGGCGAACGCGAGGCGGACAAACATGCCGCTCGAATAACGTTTCACCGGCGTGTCGATGAAGTTCCCGACCTCCGCGAAGTCCACGATCTCGTCGAACTTGGCCGCGATCTCCGCGCGCTTCATCCCGAGGATCGTGCCGTTGAGAAAGATGTTTTCGCGGCCAGTGAGTTCGGGATGAAACCCGGTGCCGACTTCGAGGAGCGAGACCACGCGCCCGCGGAGAATCGCCCGCCCGCTGGTCGGCTCGGTGATGCGCGAGAGGATTTTCAGCAGCGTGGATTTGCCCGCGCCGTTGCGTCCGACCACGCCGACGATGGCACCCGGCTGCACGGAAAACGAAACGTCCCGCAGCGCCCAAAAGGTGTTTGGGTCGGTGCCCGCGCGGCTGCCGCCATCGACTTTGGGTGGCGTGGCGGACGCGGGTTTCCGCTGGGTGAAACGCTCCAGCGTCTCGCGCATGCTGGTCGCCCCGATGCTGCCGAGCCGGTAGAGCTTCGAGAGATTTTCGACTTCGACGACGGGCTTCATACGGAGTCGATGACGGTGCGCTCGACCTTCTGAAAGGCGGCGATGCCGGTGACGAGCAGGAGCAGGGTGACGGTGACGGAAACGGCCACCTCGATGAGGGTCAGGTTGCCGTGGCCGAGCAGGCAGATGCGCAGGCCCTCGACCGGCACGGACATGGGATTGGCGAGCGCGATCCATTTCCACTGCGCCGGGATTTGCGACAGTGGCCAGACGACCGGCGTGGCAAACATCCAGAGCTGGATGAGGTATTGGTTGAGGTGGACGAGGTCGCGATATTTGGCCGTGGAGGCGCTCATCCACAGGCTCACGCCGAGGCTGAGCAGCGCCGTCTGGAGCAGCGGCAGCGGGGCGAGCAGCGCCATCCACCCGACTTGAATGGTCGCCGCGGCGGGCGTGAAAAATTTGAAATACGCGAAGCACAGCGCGAACGGAATGCACTGGAGTCCGACGGAGATGAAGTTTGCCACGACGACGGAGAGGGGGACGAGCAGCCGGGGGAAATAGACCTTTCCGAAAAGGCCGGCGTTGTTGATGAAAGTCGCGCCGGCGACGTTCACGTTTTGGGCGAAGTAATTCCACGTGAGCTGGCTGCACAGGTAGAAAAGCGCGGGAGGCAGGCCGTCCGTCGAGATGCCCGCGACGATGCCGAAGATGACGAAGTAAACCGCCGCGTTCATCACCGGCTGGAGGAAGTGCCAGAGCGGGCCGAGCAGGGTCTGCTTGTAGCGCGAGATGAAGTCGCGCTGCACAAGCAGCACGAGCAGGTCGCGGTATTCCCAGAGGGCGTGCCAGTCGATGCGCAGCCAGCCGCGGGACGGCTCGATGACGATCTCGTAAGCCGGTTTGGGCGCTACTTCCGCCATGACCAGCATCCGAGTTCGAAGTCGCCGCCTTCCACCGCGAGCGCCGCGGTGTAGCCGACGGCGGGCGTGAGTTTGAGCAGGGACCAGCGGTCGGGCTCGACGACTTGGAAGCCATTCGCCAACCCGACGCCGTGCGCTTTCAGCCGCGCCTCCGTGCAGGTCCAGACATCGTAAAATTTCCACGCGCGCTGCGTCGCGGGGAGGTGGCGCAAATCCCACGCGTCCTCCGGGTCGAAGTAATGATCGGCCAGCGTCTCGAAGGGGACATTGCCGCGCATGAATTCCAGATCGACGCCGATCTCGCGGGCATACGTGATGGCGAGCAGCATGAGGTCGTCGGAGTGGCTCAGATTAAAGCGGATGGCGCTGCCCGCGTCCTCGAGTCCGGGCTTGCCGTGGTCGCCGGCCTGGAAGCGCAGCTCGTGCGGCTCGGTGCCGAGATACTCCGCGAGGATCGTGCGGAGCAGGCCGCGCCCGGCGATGAAGCGCGCGCGATCCGCGGGAAAATGAAACCGTTCCGCGCGCACCCAGTCGGCGGGTGAAAGCGCCGCGCGCAGTGCCGGAGTGGGCGTGAGTTCGGCCCGCCAGAGATGGACTTCGCCGGCGCGCAAAGGCGTGGGCTGGCTGGCGGGCTGCCAGGCTTCGAGGGCGGTGATCATGCGAGGACGGCGCTGGCCTGGTCGATGAGTTCGCGGAGCTTCGCCGCCGCGGTGGCGGCGTTTTCGCGGATGTAGGAAAGGTGGTCGCCGGGCAGGATGTGGACCTCGATCGGGCCGTGCTCCGTCTTGTCCCAGCCGAGCTGGCCGAGGGTGCGGTGCGAGGTTTCGTCGATGAGCAGGGTCAGCTTGCCCGGATACGCGCCGATGGGGTGCGCCATCAGCAGGCGCGGGTAGTGCGCGAGGACTTTGCGCATGTCGAGCGGCGTGGGCGCGGCCTCCGGCGGCGGGGTGCGCCGGCGTTTGCGGGCGGCGCGCTGCCAGATGTAGCCGAGTTTTGCGCCGAGCGGGAGCGGCGCGAGATTCGCCATGTGCTCGCGAAAAGGCTGCGCGACGCGGACCTCCCAGGTCTTCTGGCGGAGTTCCGCGCGCTCCCCGGCGCAGAACTGCCGGAGCGCAGCCTGGTTCGGGCGCTCGGTGTCGAGCAGCGCGAGCAGCCCGACTTTTTCCCCCAGCTCCTCCAGCCGCCGCGCCATCTCGTAGGCCAGCACGCCGCCGATACATTCGCCGACGAGCAGATACGGCCCGCGCGGCTGGCGGGTGCGGATTTCATCCACGTAATCCACGACCATCTCGCGCACGTTTTTATGCGGCGCTTCACCGCGCTCCGAGCCGCGCGCTTTCAGGCCGTAGATCGGGAGATCGGCGCCGAGGTGCTGCTTGAGCTGGGCGTAAACGAGGAACTCAATCTCCGCGCCCCAGCCGCCGGGGATGAGGAAAATCGGGCGGCGGGATTCTTCGCCGCGCTGGATGGTGATGAGGCTGTGCAGAGGTTTGGCGGGTGGCGGCGGCGGGAGGTGTTCTTCGATGAAGCGGGCGAGCCCCTCGATGGTTGGCGTATCAAACAGACGGCGCACCGGCACGTCCACGCCGAAGCGCAGCCGCGCCTGCGCGATGAATTGCAGGGCGAGCAGCGAGTGTCCGCCGACGGCGAAAAAGTCGTCGTCCACGGAAAAGCTGTTGCGTCCCAGAAGCTCGGCCCAGAGCCGCGAGACATCGTTTTCCAGCGGCGTGCGCGGGCGGATCGCGGTGCCCGCGTAACCGCCGGTGGCCGCGCTCGCCGGTGCGGGCGCGGGCAGCGCGGCGAGGTCGAGCTTGCCGTTGTGGTTCAGCGGCAGCGCGTCGAGCGCGGTGAAAAATGCGGGGATCATATACGCGGGGAGCCGTGCCTGGAGAAAGGTGCGGAGGTCGGCGTCGGAGGGCGCGGCCCCGGCGGAGCGGACGCAGTACGCCACGAGCGCGCCGTCGCCGTTGGGCGCGCGGTTCACGAGGACCGCGCATTGGGTCACGCCGGGATGCTGCCGGAGTGCGGACTCGATCTCGCCGGGCTCGATGCGGAAGCCGCGGACCTTCACCTGTTCGTCGGCGCGGCCGAGATACTCGATCACCCCGTCGGCCCGCCAGCGCGCAAGGTCCCCGGTTTTGTAGAGCCGGCCGTAAGGCGTCTCCAGGAAACGCGCGGCGGTGAGGTCCGGCGCATTGGCGTAGCCGATGGCGACTCCCGGACCGCCGATGTGGAGTTCGCCGGAAATGCCGACCGGGACCGGCTGGAGCGTGGGGTCGAGAATGTAGGCCGTGGTATTGGCGATGGGCCGGCCGATAGGGATGCGGTCCCCGTCGCTGCGCTGCGTGTCGTGGCAGACGGCGAAAGTCGTCGTCTCCGTGGGGCCGTAGCCGTTGACGAGGCGTTGCGGTTTGCCCGCCGCGATGACTCCCTGGACCGCGTGGCTGGCCGCCGCCTCGCCGCCGAAAACGACGTGCCGCAGGTCGGCGAACATGGCTGGCGCCGCCACCGCCATGCGGTTGAAAAGCG
>JAYWEB010000035.1:0-5972 GCA_043779575.1 Chthoniobacter sp.
TTCGCCCCGGCCCGTGCGCACGTCGTCGATGATGAGCTGCGTGACCTTGGGAAAAACCACCACCATCAGCGTCGTGAGCACGGCGCACGCGAGCATGCCGGCGGCCATCCACGGATAGCGGCGGACGTAGGCAAAGACGCGGAGGATGGTTTTCATTTCGGAGCCGCACACCATGCGCGCGAAGCCGCGCGGCGCAACTCGGTAACAGCTTTGTTACGCTCCCGCATTTGAGCGCACCGGCCCGGCGCATTTATCTCCGATACCCAACACCAGCCCGCCCGATGACCGCCCCGCATCCCATCCTTGAGTTCATGCCGAACGCGGCTAAAGACCGGGCACCCATGCGCATCCTCGTCATCGAAGACGAACCCCAGCTCGCCCGGCACATCGCCGCCGCGCTGCTCCGCCACGGGCATTGTGCGAGCGCGCAGCACGACGGGGCCGAGGGTCTGCGCGTCGCGCTCAGCGATCCGCCGGATCTGGTGGTGCTCGATCTGAGCCTGCCCGGCCTCGATGGGCTGTCGGTCCTCGCGCAGCTCCGCAAGGCGGGCAGCCCGGCGCGCGTCCTCATCCTCACCGCGCGCGGCGAGGTGGGGGACCGGGTGAAGGGCTTGCAGGCCGGGGCCGACGACTATCTGGCAAAGCCTTTCTCGATGGATGAGCTGGTCGCGCGGATCGAGGCGCTCGGGCGGCGCGGCGGCATGCCGGCAGCGGCGGACTTGCTGAAAGTGGCCGACCTGCACATGGATGTGCAGCATCGCCGGGTCGTGCGCGGCGGGCAGGCGGTGGCGCTTTCGCCGCGCGAATTCGACGTGCTGCAGGTGCTCATGCAGGAGCCGGGCCGGGTCTTTTCGCGCACGGAACTCTGCGAGCGCGTGTGGCAGCGCGACCACGGCTACGACACGCGCACCGTGGAGATTTTCATCACGCGGCTGCGCAAAAAAATGGACTCGGGTTTTGGCGTTCCGCTCATCCACACGCTGCGCTCGGTCGGCTACACCATCCGCCCGCCGCTGTAGTTTTTACTCCGCATGAAAATGAAACCGCTCCTTTTCCTCCTCGCCCTCGCCGTGCTGCCCGCGGTGAAAGGGCGCGCGCAGGCCGTGATCGAGGGCCGCGTGGAGCTGCCGAAAACGCACACCGCTCCGGTGATGACGAAACGCTACGAGATCGTGACGAAAGGCGGCGTGGTCGCGACGAATCCGCCGCTCGCGGTCGTCTATCTCGAAGGCACTTTTCCGAAACCCGCGACGCCTGCGACGAAGCAGTTGCCGCAAAAGAATTTCGCGTTTCTGCCCGCGCTGCTGCCGGTGCTCGCCGGGACGCGCGTGGAGTTTCCGAATTTCGACGACACCTTTCACAACATTTTTTCCTACTCGCCGGCGAAGCGCTTCGACCTCGGGCGCTACCGCCCGGATGAGAAGCCGGTGCCCGCGCAGGTCTTCGATGTGCCGGGGCTGGTCACGCTGCGGTGCGACATCCACGAGCACATGCGCGGGCTCATCCTCGTGCTCGACACGCCGCATTTCACGGTCACGGATGCGGAGGGCCGCTTCCGGCTCACCGGCCTGCCCGCCGGGCAGTACACGCTGAAGGCGTGGGTGAGCAGCAGGACGACGCTGGAGCGGCCCGTGGAGTTGAAAAACGGCGCGACCCTGCGTGTGGATCTTCCGTGAGTTTCCGCGCGAAACTGCGGACGGCAATGATGCTGGTGGTCGCGGCGATCACGGTCGCGGCGCTGGCTTTCGCGCAGCGCAAAATCGCCGCGCAGGTGGAGGACGATTTGCAGCGCGAGTTTCAAAGCCAGCTCGCCGTGCTGCATGGCGTGCAGGAGATGAGGCATGCCGCGCTCGCCGCGCGCTGCCGCGTGCTCGTGGGCAAACCGCGCATCCACGCCGCGCTGGAAGACGGGGCGCTGGATCTTTTGTACCCGAGCGCGCGCGCGGAGCTGCGCGATCTGGACGCGCGGTTCTACCGTTTTCTCGATGCGCAGGGCGCGGTCATCCCGCCGCAAAATGCGCCGGAAACCGGCGTGCTCGCGGCGGCGGAGGAGGTGCGGCTGGCGCTGCCGGGTGTGCCGGAGCGGCAGCAGCTCGGCTACCTCTGGCGCGCGGACGCGGCGGTGGATGAGGTCATCGCCATGCCGATTATTTCCACGGAAACGCACGAGCCCATCGCCGCGCTGGTGGCCGGGTTTCCGGCGGCGGCGGGCGCCGGACGCGACGCGGAGGCGGGCATCCAAAGCGGCGTCTGGCTCGAAGGGCGGCTGCACCTCCTGGCGCTCGCGGAGCCGGCGCGGGAGCGGCTCGCCGCGGCGGTGGCGCGCGCGGCGGCGACGCAGCCGGAGGGCAATCTCAGCGTCGAAACCGGCGGCGGGCCGCACCTGCTTTTTTACCAGCGGCTCAATCCCGGCGCGCTTTTTCCGCCAGCCTACGAGGTCAGCATTTTCCCGCTTGCGCCGCTGCACGCGCGGCAGCGGCGGCTGCGCTGGCAGATCCTCGGCGCGGGCGCGCTGGCCCTGCTCGGCGGGCTGGCGGCGAGCCAGTTTTTTTCCGCGCGGCTTTCCGCGCCGGTGGAAAAACTGGCCGTGGACTCCGCGGAAAACCGCGCGCAGCGGGTGCGCGCGGAGGCCGCGCTGGAGGCCACGAGCGACGAGCTGGGGCGGGCCGCGCGCTTTGCGGCCGATGCCTCGCACCAGCTCAAGACGCCCGTCACCGTGCTGCGCGCGGGGCTGGAAGAATTGCAGGCGCGGGAGAATCTGCCCCCCGAGGAGCACGACGAAATCTCCGCGCTCATCCACCAGACCTACCGGCTCACGGGCACCATCGACGATCTGCTGCTGCTCGCGCGGATGGAGGCCGGGCGGCTGCACATCGACCTCGCGCCGGTCAGCCTCACGCAGCTCATCGAGCGGTGGCTGGACGACCTGAGCGCGCTGCCGGATGCCTTTGATCTCACGGTCGAGACGGACGTGCCCGCCGCGCTGCACATCGCCGGCGAGCCGCGCTACACCGCGCTCATTGTGCAGAATCTGCTCGTGAACGCGCGCAAGTACAACCGCGCCGGCGGGCGCATCCGCGTGGCTGCGCGAGAGGCAAGCGGCGCGGTTTTCCTGACCATCGGCAACACCGGCAACCCCATTCCGGCGGCGCTGCACGAGTGCATCTTCGAGCGTTTCCACCGCGGCACCGCGGGCGAAAGCATGATCCCCGGCCACGGCCTCGGCCTGAACCTCGCCCGCGAACTCGCGCGACTCCACGGCGGCGAGCTGCGGCTGGCGCGCTCGGATGAGGCGTGGACGGAATTCGAGGTGCGCTTTCAACCCGCCACGACCGCTACGGCGCCGGCGCGCTGATCGGGCGGAAGCGGTAGAAGCGGGAGGGGAAATCGCCCGCATTCACGTCCACGAAATCGCCACTTTCACCGGACGGATCGGCGGTGCCGATTTCCTCCCACGTCACGAGATCCGTCGAGGCTTCGACCGTCCAGACCGCCGGGGCCGCCGCCGCATTCGGTCCGGGCGAAGTCATTGCCGAGCTTTTCCCCAGCCGCCGCATCCGTGGCGGTAATGGTGATCATGGTTTGGGCAAAAGCCGGCGCAGCGAGGACGGCGAGCGCACCGGCGAGGAGAAGCAGGCGCAGTGTTTTCATGGGAGTACGGGGGAATGTTCCGACCGTCGTTTTGCAAACCCGCCGCCGAAAGCGCGAAACCGTAACTGTTCTGTCACAGAACCCATGGGCTCCGCGGGAAAGCCGTGGCGTTTTTCACCTTGCCACTCCTGCCTCCATCGTCGCCCTTACACGCCGCGTGAAATTCCTCCCACTCCTCGCCCCACTCCTCGCCCTGCTCCGCGCTGTGCCCGCGTCCGGCGCGCGCGCGCCGGACGATTTTTTCGACCGCATGGACGAGGCGCTCACGGTCTCCGCCTTTCACGATCAAGTCCGCGCGCGGCTCAGCGGCACGCTCGATCTCGAAGGCTACCAGTTCGATTTCCCCGCGCCGGGCCTCGTTTTCACAAAGTACGATGCGCTTTTCAATCCGCGCCTCACGCTGTTTCTCGATGCGCAAATCGGCCCGCGCATCTACGTCTTCGCGCAGGCGCGCGCGGACCGCGGCTTCGACCCGAGCGACCGCGCTGCCGAGGTGCGGCTCGATGAATACGCGCTCCGCGTGACGCCATGGGAAGACGGGCGCTGGCATTTTCAAATCGGAAAATTCGCGACCATCGTGGGCAACTGGGCGGCGCGGCACGGCTCGTGGGAAAACCCGTTCATCACCGCGCCGCTGCCCTACGAAAACCTGACCGGCATCTGGGATTCCGCGGCGGCTCGCACGAGCGCCACGCTTTTTAGCTGGGCGCATGTGCGCGACGGGCTGGGCGGATTTTTCGGCGATGAGCGCGCCGACAAAATTCTGCGTCTGCCGATCATCTGGGGACCGGCCTACACGAGCGGGCTCGCGGCTTTTGGGCAAATCGGGAAGTTCGATTACGCGGTGGATTGCAAAAACGCCGCGCTCGCCTCGCGCCCCGAATCGTGGGACGGCACGCAGGTCCAGTGGCAGCATCCGACGGTCAGCGCGCGCGTGGGTTTTCGCCCGAATGCGATGTTCCGGCTCGGCTTCTCCGCGAGCGGCGGATCGTACCTCCACCCCGACGCCGCGCCCACGGTCGCGCCCGGCCACAGCCTCGCGGACTACCGCGAAATCGTGTTCGGCCAGGACTTCGCCTTTGCGTGGCACCGCTGGCAGGTGTGGGCGGAACTGTACGAGGCGCGCTTCGAGATTCCCAACGTGGGGAACGCGGACACCTTCGCCTACTACGTCGAGGCGAGATACAAAATCACGCCGCAGCTTTGCGGCGCGCTGCGCTGGAATCAGCAGCTCTTTTCCAGCGTCCGCAATGGCGAGGGCGGACGCACCCAGTGGGGCCGCGAAATCTGGCGTCTCGACACCGCGCTCGGCTACCGCCTGAACGCGCACACGCAGCTCAAGCTGCAATACAGTTTCCAGCACGAGGACGACGCGCCGCGCGCCTTCGGCCACACGCTCGCCGCGCAATTCACCGTGCGGTTTTAGCAAAGGCTGCCGGACGCCGCCCGGCAGCGGCGGGCGTGGCTTGCCAGCGCTCCGCGCGCCTGCGTAGCCTCCCGCCGCATGCCCCACGTCCCCTTCATCCGTTACGGTGGAAATTTCGTTGTGCAGCAGCCGTTTGTCATCCGGCAGACCCAGGCGTTCGGGTTCGCGGTGGATGGGGATCGCGACCGCTTGCAGGCGCTCTGCGACAAGACGCTGAACCTCGCGCCGACCACGCGCTACACGGTGCTCTCCTCGACAGTGCTGGTGGCCTTCATGCGGATGGATCGGCTGTGCTCGACGGTGCCGGCGTCGGCGGCGTGCGGGACGTTCACAGAGCGGGAGCTGAACATTTCCATCCTGCTCGCGGCGGAGGAAAAGGTCGGTCCCGTCTGGCTGCCGGCGCGGCTCGTGTGGCACATGCCCTACCTGTGGCTGGACTCGAGCAATGCGCTGATCGCCGGGCGCGACATCTACGGTTTTCCGAAACAGTACGGGGGCATCGCGATGCCGTCCCGCGAGGGCGAGCCGGCGGAGTTTCGCGCCACTGGCGAAGTGCTGCCGTGCTTCGCTCCGCAGACGCACGCCTGCATCGAGCCGATCGCCACGGCCCGGCGGACCGACGCGCCGACGCTGGAGTTTGCCGCTCCGTTTGCCGAGATCGCCGGGGCCGCCGGGGCGTTTGTGCGCGAGGTCATGCGCCTCACCGATCCGCTGCTTTTCCTCGGCGCGAGTCTCGCCGATCTCACGGCGGAGCATCTGCTGAATCTCGTTTTCCTCCGCCAGCTCCCGAGCATCGCGGACGGCTCGCGCGCCTGCTACCAGGCCATCGCGGAGGCGTCGTCGCTGCCGCGCGGTTTTCACGGCGGCGGGTTTTTGCGCGGCGACTACGCGCTGG
>JAYWEB010000036.1:0-15131 GCA_043779575.1 Chthoniobacter sp.
CGGCGGGCGTTTCCTCTGGCCGTATCCTGACGTGATACCGCCGCGACATCACGGACCGCGCCTCGCTGGAGCAGAACTTCCGCGAGAAGTTCGAGGCTCTCACCACCCTCGACGACCTCATCGCCGCGCAAACCCAAAAGCTCGAAGCCCTCAAGACGCACAAGAAAGGGCTGATGCAGCAGCTTTTCCCATCCCCCGAGGCGAATGAAGGATAGATGTTTCCGTAACCTGACCTAACCATGAGCACGATGACTTCCACGAATGACAAGCAGTTCCCCCTCGGCGCGGAATGGGTCCGTGTGGACTTCCATCTGCACACCAAGGCCGACAAGGAGTTCAAATACAGCGGGGACGAAAACTACTACAACAGCGCTTATGTCGATGCGCTGGAGAAGGCGGGCATCCGATTGGGAGTCGTCACCAATCACAACAAGTTTGACTTCGAAGAATTCAAATCGCTCCGCTCGACGGCCCTAAAAAAGAAGATTGGTCTCCTGCCCGGCGTGGAGCTTTCCGTCAACGATGGCGCGAACGGGATTCACACGCTCATTGTATTCTCCGATGCGTGGTTCGAAAACGGGCAAGACCATATCAATCCGTTTCTCACGATTGCTTTCGAGGGTAAAACTCCCGCCCAATACGAACAGGAGAACGGTCGGTCGTCGCTCTCGCTGCTTGAGACAATCAAAAAGCTGGAAGGCTATCATCGAGATCATCATCGCGATTTCTTTCTCGTCTTCGCCCACGTTGAGCAACCGAGCGGTCTTTGGCTTGAGCTGGACGGCGGACGGCTTCAGGACCTAGGGCAGAATGATTTTTTCCGCCAACGGACACTCGGCTTCCAAAAAGTCCGCACCCACGACGGCGCAGGAAAAGGCAAGCCGTGCCGCGTGCTGGTGCAGCAGTGGCTGAAAAGCTGGTATCCCGCCGAAGTCGAGGGAAGCGATCCAAAAGCCATCGAAGAGATCGGCAAGAGCAGGCCCTGCTATCTCAAGCTGGGAGAGCTATCGTTCGAGGCGGCCAAGTTTGCGCTGTTCGATCACACGCATCGGGTCCGCTCCACATTGCCCGAACCGCGGCAGGCCGTGCTCTTACGTCAGGTGCGATTCGATGGTGGTGCTTTGGACGGGATTGCCGTGCCATTCTCTCCCTCGCTGAACTGCCTGATCGGTCCGCGTGGGAACGGCAAGTCGGCGGTGATCGAATGCCTGCGCCATGCCCTCGGCTTCCGCGAGGTGTCGGATGAGCGCTACAAATCCGGGCTCGTCGAGCGAATGCTCTCACCGGCGGGCAAGGTCGTGGTGGAAGCAGTGGATGAATTCGGGCGCGAAGTAAGAGTGGAACGCGAACGCACCGGACAGCCTGCGGTGTATTTGGATGGGGTCTATCGTGACATCTCTCCCGGCTCGATTCTGAAAGAAATTCTCTACTTCGGGCAGAAGGACCTTTCGACTCGCTCGGAGTCCTTCGACGAGAGCTTTCTCGACAAACTTCTGGCAGACCGCCTCGATCCGAAGCCGCAGGAGGAGGCCGCTCTGATTGAGGGAGTCCGCCAGGCGGCCCGACAACTGAAAGAGACGTTGGAGGCAACCGAGAAGATCGCGGCGCTGCAGAAGGAAAAGAACGAACTGGACGCACTGCTTCAGGTCTTCGCAGACAAGGGCGTGGACAAGAAGCTCGCCGAAATGACCCTGTTTGATAGTGATCGGCTCGCTATCGTCTCGTGGCAACAGGCGTTGAAGGAGTTGGGCACGAATCTCAAGGAGTCGGCAGATTGGGACGATGCGGATGCAGCTTTCCCCGTGCTGAAATCCAGGCGGACTGAACCCATCGCCGCCGACCTCATCGCGGCCAAGGCGAAATCCGATCAAGCAAAGGTGAGCGCTCAAGCGGCACTTAAAGCATTGCGGGAGGCATTCACTTCCGTGGGCGAGGCTCTTCAGAAACTGGCACCGGCGCAGGAAGAGCTGAAACAGGAGGTGGCCGAGCTTCAAAAGACCCTGAACGAACCCCAGCTTGATCTGGAACTGTTCCGCAAGAAGAAAGCCCGTCTCGATCAGTTGGTGAAGTTGCTGGCGGCCGGCGCACAACGCGCCAAAACCGAGCAGGCAGCGCGTGACCTACTTGGGGCGGCGGTCAACAAGCTCCACGATTTCTGGCGGGAGCGGTTCAGCGAACGCGAAGCCGAGGTGCGGCGCCTCGAAGGAGAATTGCCACCGGAGATTCGTCTTCAGACTGCCTTCAAAGGCAAACGCCGTGCGTTTGGTGAGTTTCTTCGCTCCAAGTTCCGAGGCAGTGGGTTGCAGGCAACATCCTACGAAACGATGGAGAACGCGTTCGTGGATGGTCGCGAGCTGTATCAAAGCCGCGCAGAGCTGGAGAAGCAGTTGAGCGAAAACGCGGCGGTGAAGGTTCGTTCTGTGCTGCTGGAACATTTGTCGGATTTCCTGACCTTCCGAACTCCGGACGAAACGGTCATCCTTTTCCACCAGAAGCCGCTCGGAGACTACTCGCTAGGGCAGCGGGCCACGGTGATCCTGCACATTCTGATGCACCTGCAGCGTCACCCGGTAATCCTCATCGACCAGCCAGAAGACGATCTGGACAACGAGACCCTCTACAGCCACTTCATCCGCCAGCTGCTGGAGCGTAAGGAACTGACTCAGTTTGTTTTCGCCACTCACAACCCCAACATTCCGGTCTTGGGTGACGCAGAACAGGCCATCGTCTGCCGGAAGGAAGGGGAAACCTTTTCGTTCGACCACGGCAGCATTGACGATAAAGACATTCAACAACGCATTGTCACCGTGATGGAAGGCGGTGAAGACGCGTTCCGGCGCAGAAAGGAAATTTACCAACTATGGAAGAGTTCGAACTGAGAAACCAAATACTCCTCGGCGAAGACAGCACGCGGCAGTTCAAGCGCGAGCCTTCGGCTGACGCCAAGATGGCGGGAGAGATCGTCGCTTTCGCCAACAGCGGCGGAGGCCGTATATTTGTTGGCGTCGAGAAAGACGGCACCATCGCCGGACTAACTGGCGAAGAGGCGGAGAAGGTCGGCGAGGACATGGCCAAGGTCGCGTGGGACAGTGTCCGCCCGCCATTTTCCATTCTATCGAAATCAATCCCCACTGGCGACGGTATCGTTGTGGTGATCGAGATTCCCGATGGACCTTCCAAGCCCTATTGCGACAACAAGGGCGTTTATTGGGTGAAGAATGGGCCCGACAAGCGCCGCGTGCAAAGTCCCGAGGAGCTGGCGCGATTGTTCCAGTCGGGCGAGAAACTCTACGCGGAAAGCCAGGTTGTCGCAGCCTCAACACTGGGGGACTTTGACCACGAGCGATTCGGGAGGTTTTACGAGGCGAAATACTCTGAAACGCCTCCGGATCGGAGCGAGGATGGTGAAGCCTATCAGAGGACTTTGGAAAACTTGGAGTTGGTGGATTCCGGCCGCGTGACAGTGGCAGGGTTGCTGTTATTCGGCAAACGCCTTCCGGTTCTCTTGCCCGAAATGAAGGTTGACGCAATTTGGTTCAAAGGCACCGAGCGCGCATCGACCGAATGGCACGACCAGCGAACGATCTGCGGAACCTTGGCCGAGCAATATGACGAAGGCATGGGTTTCCTAAAGCGATGGAATGCCCGCATCCAAGGTGAGGGATCGTTCAACCAGACTGGAAGCCTTGAGATGCCTGAAACGGTTTTCGAGGAGTTGCTGGTCAATGCGTTGATTCACCGCGACTACTTCATCAAGGACTCCATCAAGCTGTTCATTTTCGATGATCGGATTGAGATCCGCAGTCCGGGCAAACTGCCGAACAGTCTCACCGTTAATCAAATCCGCCGGGGAGTCAGGCGCAGCCGCAACGTTCTATTAGCGTCGTTCGCTCCTGATCTTCTGAATTTTCGGGGCGTCGGCAGTGGGATTGTCCGCTCTCTTAAAATCTGGCCGTCGATTTCCTGGGTCAATGACACGGAAAGCGAAGAGGTAGTGGTGACTATCGGGCTGGCCCCGGAAGCTTCCAAAACGCTCCCAGGCTCATGACCGACACCAACCAAAAGCAACTGGGCAACATCCTCTGGGGCATCGCCGGGGGATGCCTATGAATACCTGATCGGCCAGTTTGCTGCCGGGTCCGGCAAGAAGGCGGGCGAGTTCTACACCCCCGCAGCAGATTCCCGACATCCTCTCCACCATCGTCACGCTGGGCAGCCAGGAACCGAAAACCGGTCCGAAGAAGCGCCTGGAAAGCGTGCTGGACTTCGCTTGCCGCGGGAAGGATTTGGAATGTCGAAGGGTCCGGGCTTTCCATCACCGGCAACTCCCGCGAAACCCAGCTCATCATGGCCTGCGGCTCCGCCCTTGCTGACCGCGTGATGGCTCACGCGGCGGGACGCGAGCCGAACCACTCGCACATCGCCTCACGGGATGGCGCGTCCGCTTCCTGGCCGTGGTGAAAGGCGCGGTCATTTTCCGAGCGCGCGGTCGATCTCGCCGGTGAGTTCGCGCTCTGCGACGTCGGTGACGGGGCCGCTGAATTCCTTCACGATGCGGCCGCGGCGGTCGATGATGTAGAGGTTGGCGACGCCTTTGGTGTAGGCAAATTGCTTCACGACAGAACCATCCCAATCGAGCATCACCGAGCGCGTGAGCTGTCTGCGGAACGCCTCTCGAAACATGGCCTGGAAAGGCTTCGCGATCATCGAGACATCGGCGATACCATCGATGTCGATGCGCTTTTCGTAGCGGTCGTAGATGCGCTGAATCCAAGGCGCGAGCTGGTCGGAGCCTTTGTGGTCGGCGACGGTCATCAGGGTGACTTTCGCTTTTGGAAAACGGTAACTGCGCGGCTTGGCGTCCTGATCGGTGAGGTCGAAGTCGGCGAGCTTTTCGACCGGCGCGGCGACTGCGGCGACTCGGAGCGCGAGCACGGTGAGGAGCAGAAATTTCATGTCGCGGGCGCGGTGGAATACGCGCGACCTTTCCAGACCGACGGGCGATTTCGCAGCGAGCGGAGGAAGGCGAACCACTGGATCGCGACGAGCGCGCAGATGCCGATGGGATGGAGCAGTGCGCCGATGAGCGATTGGCGGAAGCGCGCAACGGCGATGAGGCGCGGCAGATACGCTGCGGTCGTGGCCAGGAGCGCGAGCGGTGATGGCGCGAAGGCGAGAAGGACGAGCGGCAGGACTTGTCCGCCGAGCAGCAGCAATGTCGCGGGAATGATGAGGCGCGGCGTGGCGAGTCCTTCGTGCGCGTTTTTCGCGAAGCCATGCCAGACATCGGCGGCGCGCTGATACATACGGCAGTGGAAGGTGTCGGTGGCGTCGAAGAGGTCAGTCGTGAATCCTTGCGCGCGGAAGGTGCGCGTGAGGGCGACGGCATCGTGAATACGATTCGCGATCGCGGCGTGGCCACCGGTGCGCTCGTAGGCATCGCGACGCACGGCGAGGATTTGCCCGCACGCCGCGGCGAAGCGCGGGTCGGTGGATTTGCGCATCCGCTCCAGTGGCAGGAAGCCGAGCAGAATGAAATGAATGAGCGGGATGATGAGCTTTTCCACGAGACCGCGCGTCTCCTCGCGCGGCACGCCGCTGATGAGCGCGGCTCCGCTTTGCTCGACAAATTCCGCGAGTCTCGCGAGCGAGTCGCGACGCGCGACGCGAACATCGGCATCCATGAAAACGAGCAGCGGATGCCGCGCAAACTGCGCGAGCTGATGACACGCAAAATTTTTTCCGCACCAGTCGGAAGGCAGTGACAGAGCTGTTTCCAAGCGCACGCGCGGATCGCGGGCAGTAATTGCGCGGACGATTTCCACCGTGCGATCCGTCGAGCCATCGTCGAGCACGATGACTTCGAGATCGACTCCTTCACTTTCCAAAACCGAACACACCGCCGCCTCGATGTTCGCCTCTTCATTGCGCGCCGGGATGAGCACGGAGCAACGCGGACGCGACTGGCCGCGTGGGGGTAGCCGCGCGTAAAGGGCGAGGTTGCGCACGAAGAGAATCGCCGGCACAACGGCCAGCACACAGCTCGCGGCGGCGATCCACGTCATCATCGGCGGGCCTCGGCGTGATGTTCCGCTGTGAATTTTTCCCCGCGCATTTTCGCGCGCAGTCGCCGCCACGCATCGTAGATCCCACCGACGCCGGATGCACCGTCATCGAGCGTGAGCCACTCGGATGGATCGCGGCGGCACGAGCGCGCGGCGAGTTCGTCCTGCGTGGTTTCGAGCGCGTCGGTGAAACGTCGCGTCCACTCCGCGGCATTCTGCGGCGCTTCGTCACTTGGCACGATCGGCTCGCCGAATGAAACGAGAATCTCCGGGCGCGGCTCGGTCCAAAACGCATACTCGATGGCCAGTGGCACGAACATCGCGTCCGGCGCGAGGCCGGGGAGCGCGGCGAGGCCGGGCTGCAAGCGGAGCGGGCGTTCGCGCACGTCCATGAAGCGGCCTTGCGGCGTGAGCCACACGATATTGTGCGACGAGGCGAGGATGGCGCGTGTGGTGCGCAGAAACTGCCGTGCGCCGCGCGGACTGTTTTGCTCGATGCCGTAAAAGCCGAGGTGCTTGAAGAAGCCGTATCTTCCGAGCATCGCGGCGTCGATCGGCCCGAATGAATGGCGGTCGGCGAACCACTGCTGCGAGAGGCGCAGGCAGACGAGCGGGTCCCACCACGAGGCGTGATTGAGATAGATCACGAGCGGTCGCGCGGAGGCAGTCGGCGGTAGCGCGCGGCGCAGGATGCGGAGCGAATGAAAACGACCGCGCATGTAGCGGCGCGAGTAACCGGCAAACAGCTTCACGAGCCGCGCGGAGACTCGCGGTGCGGACTCGTGTTGCGATGCTGATGTTGTGGTTTTCATCGCGCCATCGCGAGTTCGGCGCGCTCCGTTTTTCCGCCGATGCCATCGCGGTCGAGTGTGTCGGCAGCGATCCAGCCGGACATGAGCACCATCGGCATGCCGGGGCCGGGATGCGCTGCTCCGCCAGCGAGGTAGAGGCCGCGCAGGTCGGGGCTGCGGTTGCCCGGCTTGAATGCGCCGAGGAATTTCCCGTGGCTGGCGAGTCCGTAGATCGCGCCGTTGAGCACATGGTAGCGGTCGTGGATGTCCTGTGGCGTGAGCGTGCGCTCGAAGACGATGCGCTCTTCGATGTCGGGCATCTTGCCGGTCGTCTTCAGCTTTTCCAAAATGACGCGGCGATACGCGGGCAGCATTTTTTTCCAATCGTGATGCGGGCGCAGATACGGCGTGTGGACGAGGACGTAGAGTGCTTCGCCGCCGGGCGGAGCGGTGCAGGGTTCGGTGCAGGTGGTCGCGGCGAGGTAGCACGTCGGATCGGGCGCGGGCTCTCCTTTCTTGTAGATGAAGTCGAACTCCTCGTGCGGGTCGCGGCTGAAGACGAAGTCGTGATGCGCGAGGTGCTCGTAGCGTTTGTTGAGGCCGAGATAGAGCACGACGCCCGAGCACGCGGGCTCATATTTGCGGCGGCGCTCGAAACGCGCGCCGACCGAGCCGTTGATGAGTTCACGGTACGTGCGGACGGAGTCGCAGTTCGACACCACCGCGCTGAGCGCGATTTCTTCGCCCGCATCCGTAAGCACGCCGGTGACTTCGCCGCCACGCGACAGGATTTTTTCGATCATCGTGCCGGTGCGAAACTCGACGCCGAGTTCGCGCGCGAGTTTCTCCAGCGCGAGCGGGACGGCGCGCGTGCCGCCGACGGGATACCACACGCCTTCCTCGGTCTGCATGTGCGCGATGCCGCAGAGCACGGCGGGCGAGCCGTAGGGCGACGAGCCGACGTATTGCGTGAAGTGATCGATCATCTGCGCGACGCGCGGGTCGGGTGTGAATTTGCGCACGGTGCCGGCGACCGAGCGGCCCATGCGCATCGCGAGCACGTCGCCGAGCATCTTCGGATCAAGCGACGCCTTCCACTCGAACATGTCCATGATCCCGCCGATGGGTTTGTAGAAAAAGTGGCGCTGTGAGATGCCGTCGAGCCGCGCGCTGTAGTCGATGAAGTCGCGGTAACGCTGGCCGGAGTTGGTGCCGGGCGCGAAGGTGTCGAGCGTGCGCGCCATCGCCTCGGGATTCTGCGCGAGGTCGAGCGACGAGCCGTCGTCGAAAAAGCAGCGCCACTGCGGGTCGAGGCGCACGAGTTCGAGGTAATCCTCCATGCGCGCACCGGCCTCGCTGAAGATGCGACGGAGCACGGACGGGATGGTGACGATGGTCGGCCCCATGTCGAAGCGGAAGCCGTCGCCGGTGAGTTGCGCGGCCTTGCCGCCGAGCCATTCGTTGCGCTCGAAGAGGATGACTTTGCGCCCGCGCGCGGCGAGCACGCAGGCTGCGGAGAGGCCGGCGAGTCCGCCGCCGATGATGCCGATGGGTTTCATGATTTTCGGGATTTGGTTTTGTCGATGAGTGCGCGGAAAAGCTCGCGGATCGCAGCGAAGCGACTGCGACCGTGCGCGGCGCGGATGTAGGCGGAGAAAAGATGCGCGTCGTCCGGGCCGGGCTCGTCGAAGTGCGGATGCGAGCGGCCGCGGCGGATGGCGATGACGTGCGGGAAAGTCATTTCGAGCAGCCCCTCGTCGCCACGCGTGGTGCCGAAGCCGCTCGCCTTCACGCCGCCGAAGGGCATCCGCGGATCGGCGGTGGGGACGATGAGATCGTTGATGAGGACGAAGCCGGTTTTGATTTGCGCGGCAAGGGCGCGGGCTTTGTCGATGTCGCGGGAGAAGATGGATGCGCCGAGTGCGAAGTCGGCGGAGTTGATGAGGGCGATGGCTTCAGCTTCGTCGCGGACGGTGTGGATGGGAATTTCCGCCGTCCCTCCGGGACGGATGTCGTCTTTGGATGGGTTCCGGTGGCTTACGCCACCGGCTAATTTCCGAAGTCCCTCCGGGACATCTCCGACAACGATGAGGCGGCGCGGGGCGATGCAGGTCTCGCCGTCGTTGAGGCGCGCGCCGAAGCGGAGGGCGCACGCGACGAGGTCGAGATCGGCGTCGGCGAGGACGATCACGGCGTCATCGCCGGAGAGTTCCATCACGGCGGGCGTATTAGTTCCCGCGAGCGCGGCGAGCACATCGCGGCCATTTTCGGACGAGCCAGTGAAGACGACTTTGTCCACGCCGTCGGCGATGGCGTCGCGCGCGGCTTCCACGCTCTCCGGCAAGATCGTGAGCAGCGCGGGATCGAGGCCGGCTTCGATGGCGAGGCGCGCGAAGGTGCGCGCGACTTGGCGCGTGGCGGGCGCGGGTTTGAGCAGCACTGAGTTCCCGGCGACAAGCGCGTGGAGTGAATGAACGGCGGGCAGGAAGAGCGGATAATTTCCCGGCCCGATGACGAGCACGACGCCGAAGGGCTGCCGCTGCACTTCAAACGAAACGCCCTGCATCCAGAATGGGCGTCCACGCTTTCCAGCGCGACGCGGCGCGAGAATGCGCGCGGCATTTTTCTCCAGCCAGCGGCAGGCGTCGGCGAGCGGGAGAACTTCGGAAACGAGCTTCTCGGCGCGCGGGCGGTCACTCACTGCGGCGGCGGCATCCGCAAGCGCGTCGGCGTTTTCCGCGATGAGGTGACGGAGTTCGCGGATGATGCGCAGGCGCTCGCGCAGCGGCGTGAGCGCCCAGCGCGATTGTGCGGTCGTAGAAAGTTCGTTTCGGCGGGACGCCGAAACCGGCACGAGGGACGCGTGCGCTCCCCGGAATTCGTCGCCCGCGTTTTCCGAGACTGGACGCGCGGCGTTCATCACGCAGGCTCCATGTCCAGGGGCGCGAGCGCGGGATCGGGCGCGAGTTTCGCGGAGGGCTCGATGCCGAGGTCGGCGAGGAGCAGGCGCGTGCTGATGCGTGCGCTTTCAAAAATCACGGGCAGACCACTGCCGGGATGCGTGCCGCCGCCGACGAGATACATGCCGTCGCAATCCTCGAAGCGGTTGTGCGGGCGCAGGTGCAGCATTTGGTCGAGGCTGTGCGCGAGGTTGAAGGTCGCGCCCTGGTGGATTTCGTATTTCGAGTCCCAGTCATCCGGCGTGACGATGCGCTCGAAGCGGATGCGGCGCTCGACATCGGTGAAGCCAGCCTTCTCGATTTGCCGCAGCATTTTCGCGCGGAAGCGCTCGCGCTCGCGGGACCAATCGACATTCGCGTGCTGATGCGTGACGGGCGCGAGGACGTAGAGCGCGCTGCTGCCGCGCGGCGCGAGCGTGGGGTCGGTGACGCACGCATTTTGCACGTAGAAAGAGGGGTCGTCGGAGAGGATGTGCTGGTTCTCGATCTCGTCGAGATTGCGCGCGTAGTCTTCGGCGATGTGGATGTTGTGGTGCGGCAGGTCGAACTCACCCTCGACGCCGAGATACATCATGAAGGTCGAGCAGGAGAATTTCTTGCGGGCGATCTTGCGATCCGTCCAGCGGCGGCGGAGGCGGTCCGGGACGAGGCGCTTCATCGCACGGGCGAAGTCGGCGTTCATGACGATGGCGCTCGCGCGTTCCTCACCTGCGGCAGTGCGAATGCCGACGGCGCGGCGGCCCTCGAAGAGCACTTCCTCGACGGGTGAGTCGGTGCGGATTTCGACGCCGAGCCGCTCAGCGACGCGGGCCATCGCGACGGTCAGCGCGGCGCACCCGCCGATGGGATGGAAGACGCCGTATTCGTATTCGAGGAAGGAGAGAATCGAGAACAAACTCGGGCAGCGGAACGGCGACATGCCGAGGTATTTTGACTGGAAGGAAAACGCGAGACGGATGCGCGGGTCGCGGAAAAAGCGGCCGAGATACGTGTCGAGCGATTGATGCGGACGGAGCATCGGAAGCATCTTGAGCAGGCGCGCATTGAGGAGATCTTGCCAGCCTTCAAAGGGCGTCTCCAGGCACGGCTCCATGCGCGCGAGCTTCGTGCGGTTTTCGTCGAGGAAACGGCGGAAGCCGGGCGCATCGCCGGGCGCGATGGCGGCGATCTGCTGTTCCATGCGCGCGATGTCGGGCGTGGCGTCGATCTGCCCACCGCTACCAAAGATGATGCGATATTGCGGATCGAGCCGCACCATTTCCACCTCCGCGCGGAGCGTCGTGCCGGCAGCGGCGAAGATTTCCTCCAGCACGCGCGGGTAGAGGAAAAATGTCGGGCCGAGATCAAACTTGAAGCCATCCGCCTCGATCGACGACGTGCGTCCGCCGACCGTCGGCAACCGCTCGACGACTTTCACTTTCACTCCCGCAGCGGCGAGAAGAATGGCGGATGCGAGACCGCCGGGACCGGCGCCGATGATGATGACTTCTTTGCTCATGGTATCGGGAAAAGGCGCGTCAGAATTTCGTCTTCACGCCGCACGCGCGGGCGGCGCACCAGCCGCGCGCGGCCTCGAATGCGACGAAGGCGGAGGACGCCGCGAGTGCGATTCCAGCGACGTGCGAATGCGGCCAGGTGAGAGCTGCGCCAGCAGCCAGGGCGAGGGCGCCGATGCCGCGGATGACGCGGCCTTTGGTGTCGATGTTTGGGCGGAGGAAAGGCATGGCTCTAGGTAGTGAACGACTGCGGACAGATTTCGGATGTCTGATATGTGTCTAATTATTGTCGAAACGACACTTCGACACACGCCGGTTATTGGCAGTCACTCCTTGCTCTCGTCACATTTATGTCTAAGTATAACGCGCCGCATGGTCGCCTCCTTCTCCATCCAAGCCGTTGCCGAACGCACCGGCCTAACGCCACACGTCATCCGGGCTTGGGAGCGGCGTTACTGCGCGATCAAGCCGGCGCGCTCGCCTGGCCGGCATCGGCTCTATTCGGAAGCGGAGATCGAGCGTCTCGCGACGCTCGATCGCGCGGTCCGCAGCGGACACAGCATCGGAAAAATCGCGCGACTGCCGATCGCCAAACTACGCGCACTCGTCGCCCACCGCCCTGCCTCCGCGCGCTCCGTGAAGGGTGCCGTCCACGACGAGCCCGCCGCGCCCTTTCGCGCCGAGGCGCTCGCCGCCGCCACGCGCTTCGACGGCCCCGCGCTCGACGACACGCTGCGCCGCGCGCTGGTCGCGCTGGGAAATCAGGGCCTGCTGCGGCTGGCCATCGGGCCGCTCGCGCAGGAGATCGGCGAGCGCTGGCGCGCGGGCGAACTCACCGCCGCGCACGAGCATTTCTTCACCGCGAGCGTGAAAGTCTTTCTCGGCGACCTCGCGCGCCTGCTCCCCGCCAGCACGCGCATCCTCGCCGGTGGCCGTGCGGCGCGCGGATACTTCGAGACGCTCGTCCGCATTGGCGCGCTCTACGCGGAGAGCATCGAGGAATTTTCCACCCAACTAGACTCGCTGCGCCGCATTCCGGCGCGAAACAGCTTTTCCGCTCGTGAACTCAAACGCTGAACCAAACCTCGCTCCGCCGGGGACGGGCTTGCCGGCCATCGAACTTTTCATCGGAAGACTGATGTTCACTTTGAATCGCTGGACCGCGACCCGGCAGCGTTCTGATGCTCGCTTTCAAAAGGAACGCGACGCGATCCGCGCGCTGCTGCGCTCGTGCGATGCGGAAAGCGGCGGGCGGCGGGTGCTCGTCGAGCGCGCGCGCGGCATGGAGGATAGCAGCCGCCACTGGTCGGTGTGGATGACGCTCGACCACCTGCGCATCGTGAATCGCGAGATGGCGCGGGTGATTCAAGATCTCACACAGGGGCGGTTGCCCGAGGGGAAGGCCAGCACCGCCAACGTCAAGCCGAGTCCCGATGCGACTGCGTCTGTCGCCGCTGAATATGATGAGGCGTGCGCTGCGCTGCTCGCGACCGTCGCGGCGGCTCCGGATTTGAACACCGCATTGCGCCATGCGCATCCGTGGTTCGGTCCGCTGGATGCCGCGAGCTGGCACGCGCTCGCAGGCGGGCACATGGGCATCCATCGCGTGCAGATCGAGCGGATTCTCGGTGGACTCGCGACCGCCGCGCCGATGACGCGTGGCGAACTTCGCAAACGTGCAAGGAGCGGACCGGAGGCAACTCGGAATCGTTAAAGCCAAAACCCTCGACGCATACGCGAGTGCATTCGCTCACCCGCAGATGGATGAGGCTATGCCGTTTTCTGCGCGCATAGCTGCTCCATTTTTCCGAAGTCGCGTCACAGCGGGAAGCAATCCCGCTGTGGTGGTGCGAGGAGAAAACGACGTGACAAAACGTGACAAGATTCGACGAATTTCATGCCCTTTTGTGACCTCTCCAAAGTTTGGAAAACAATGAAGAGAAAACGTAAGTTTCTTATTGCCAGCTATCTAAAAAGAAGGCTTCAGCCACAAAAATTCCGTTCCATCGGGTTCGAATCCCGTTAGCGCTACTTGTATCTATCAGGGTTTGCGGGTGATTTTGGATCGGACATGACCCCAAATGCGACTGGTGCTCCGAGCGCTAAACCCGTGGACTGCCGGCGAGGTGGACGCTGAGTGCGCGCGGCTATCCCACAGCGCGCGGGCGCAAGCCCGGCTGCCAGTGCGCCGGGTCGCACACCGACGACAATCCTCGGAAAATCAGCCCCGTGTCAGTCCACTTTCACGCCTCCGCTATGAGTTTGGCTGTGATCTTAACCTTAATCGTATTCCGCCAGCGGAGCGCGCAGCGGCGCCGCGGCGGGGATTAAGATTAGGATGAGGATTACGATTGCGATTAAGAATTCAGGAATGAAACCGCTGCTCTTCATCGCACTGCTGTTCAGCTCTCTCGCGCTCGCGGAGGAGCCGCAGGTCGCTGCGCTGATCAAGCGGGGCGATGCGGAGGAAAAGCAGGGCCGAACCAAAGCTGCGCTTGCTGATTTCGAAGCCGCGGAACAACTCGATCCGAAGAATCCCGCCCTCCTGCTGCGCGTCGCCAAGCAGTATTCCGACCTCGTCGATGCGACCAAAGCGCGCGACGCCGCTGAACAGCATGCCCGCAAAGCGCTCGACTACTCCCGGCGCGCACTGGCCCTGGATCCCAAGGTCGCCAAGGCGCACCTCAGCCTCGCCGTCGCCTATGGCAAACTGACCGATTTCGTCGGCAACAAAACGAAGCTCGAATACTCGAAGATCATCAAAGACGAGACGGCGAAATGCCTCGAACTCGATCCGACGGACGACTTCGCCTGGTACGTGCTCGGGCGCTGGCACGCGGGCGTGGCGAATGTGAACGGGGTGCTCCGGGCGCTGGCCACGGTGGTCTATGGCGGCATGCCCCCCGCGAGCAATGAGGAGGCCGCGCAGTGCCTGAAGAAGGCGACCGAGCTGGCCCCGCGGCGCATCATGCACCGCGCCGAGCTGGCCCGGCTCTACCAGGCGATGGGCAAGGCCGATCTCGCCGCGAAGGAGTGGCAGATGATCCTCGCTCTGCCGTCCGCGGACTCGGATGACGAAAAGGAAAAGACCGCCGCCCGCGAGGCGCTCGCCCACCCGGCGATCGGTGCCCGCGAGTAAAGGGCGCGGCACCCTGGAGTGAGCCGCTCCTTTACGCGCGCGGCTTCCACGCCAGCGCCAGCCAGCCGGCGAGCAGGCACGCGCCACCGAGCGGGGTGATCGCGCCGAGCCATTTCAGATTCGTCAGCGCCAGCGCGTAGAGACTGCCGCTGAAGACCGCGATCCCCGCGCCGAAGAGCGCGAACGGCACCCGCGCGACCGCCGCCTTTTCCGCCAGCACGAGCAGCACGACGGCATGCACGAGGTGGTAAAGCGCGGCCGTCTGCCAGACGGCGAGCGTCGCGTTTTTTTCGAGCACCGCTTTCAAACCATGCGCGCCAAAAGCCCCGAGCGCGACCGCGAGGAAACCGGCGAGAGCAGCGAGACGCGTGGCGGTGGCGGAGGACATGGGAATGACGAATGACGAATGTGGAATGACGAGGCAATGACGAAGCGCGAATTGCGAAAGGGCGTGTGCCATTCGTCATTCAGGCTTCCTTCGTCATTCCACATTCGTCATTCGTCATTCATGAACTGGTCCACTTGGCAGCCGCGCGAGCGCGCGACGCTCTGCTTTATCGTCGATGCCGGGCGCATCCTGCTCATCCACAAAAAACGCGGGCTGGGCGCGGGGAAGATCAACGGTCCCGGCGGGCGGCTCGAACCCGGCGAGACCACGCTCGCCGCCGCCATCCGCGAGA
>JAYWEB010000037.1:0-5938 GCA_043779575.1 Chthoniobacter sp.
CTCAACCTGATCAGCAACGCGCTGAAGTTTCAGCGCCCCGGCGAGACCCCGGTCGTCACGGTGTCGTCCCGCGTCTTCACCCCGACCGAGCCGCTCGTCACCGGCTCCACGGCCGGCGGACCCGTCTGCGAAATCACCGTCCACGACAACGGCATCGGTTTCGACGCATGCTTCGCCGAGCAGATTTTCATCGTCTTTCAGCGCCTCCACACCCGCACCGAATACGAAGGCACGGGCATCGGCCTCGCGGTGTGCCGGAAAATTACTGATAGGCACGGCGGAACGATTGTGGCACACAGTGAGACCTCGGGCGGCGCGACTTTCACGATCACGCTCCCGGTCAAACAACCCACCACCGCAACCCATGAATAGAGATGCCATGCCGATCACCATTTTGATGGCCGACGACGACGCCGACGACCGCCGCCTGACCCAGGAAGCCTTTGAGGAAGGTCGCCTGATCAATGACGTGCGCTACGTCGAGCACGGCGAGGAGCTGATGGACTACCTCCGCCGGCAGGGAAAATACGCGCCGCCCGCCGAAGCCCCGCGCCCCGGCCTCATCCTCCTGGACCTGAACATGCCGCGCAAAGACGGGCGCACCGTGCTCAAGGAAATCAAGAGCGACCCCATCCTGCGCCAGATCCCCGTCGTGGTGCTGACCACGTCGAAGGCCGACGAGGACGTTTACAAAAGCTACGATCTCGGCGTGAACAGCTACATCGTGAAGCCGGTGACCTTCGAGGCGCTCGTCGATATTTTGCAGACGCTGGAAAAATACTGGTTCGAGATCGTCGAACTGCCGCCGGTGAAGGAAGCGTAGGGTGAAATTTAGGATCGAGGATTTGGCGGCATCTCTTCTGATTTCCTAAAATGCTCAGCCCCGCCGAACTCGCCGCTCTCCGCCGGGACTACGCGCAGCGCGGACTCCGCCGCACGGACCTCGCGGCCGATCCAGTCGCCCAGTTCAACATCTGGCTCGCCGAAGCCCAGGCGCAGCAGATCCTCGAGCCAAACGCGATGACGCTCGCCACCGTGGATGCCGCCGGCCAGCCGTGGACGCGCACGGTGCTGCTGAAAATCTGCGACGCCCGCGGGTTCACCTTTTTCACGAACTACGACGGCGCAAAAGGACAGCAGCTCGGCGGCAATCCTCGGGCCGCGCTGACCTTTTGGTGGGGGGCGCTGGAGCGTCAGGTGAACATCACCGGCGCCGTCGGGAAAACCTCCGTCGGGGAGAGCGACGCCTACTTTCACTCCCGGCCCGCGAGCAGCCAGCTCGGCGCGTGGGCCTCGGCGCAGAGCGCAGTGGTCGCCGGCCGCGCGCAGCTCGAAGCGCAGTTCTCCGCCGCGTTGGAAAAATACGGCGAGACCGAAATCCCGCTGCCTCCCCACTGGGGCGGATACCGTCTCGCGCCGCAGACCATCGAATTCTGGCAGGGCCGCCGCAGCCGCCTGCACGACCGCCTGCGCTACACCCGCCAGCCCGACGGCGCGTGGAAAATCGAGCGCCTCGCGCCGTAGTTCTGCCGCGCGAAAGCGCGCGCTCCCCGACCCGTCTGCGGGCCGCCGAAAACGCCCAGCTCAGCAGCCGCAGTGCCTGCTTTCAACCACGCGCCATGCTCCCGGCGTGCGCCCGCGCCGCCGCCGCGTAGATCGCCCGGAGCGGCTGGCCGGTGCGCTCGCTGGCGGCGCGGCAGGACTCAAATTCCGGCGCGACCTGGATCACGCGACCCTGCTTCAGACCCAGCTTCACGGTGATCTCACCGAACTCCGTGGCCACCGTCTCGAAGCGGCGCTCCAGCTTGAGTCGCGCGACCGTTTCCACCCGCAGCCCAAAGGCGCTCGTCTCGGTGAAGATGATGTCCGCGAGTGGCTCGGCATGGGCCGCGTCGCAGAGCACGGAGAGCTGCACGGCGGGCCGGTTTTTTTTCATCTGGATCGGCGTGAACCACACATCCAGCGCCCCGGCGGCGAGGAGTTTTTCCATGACCGCGCCGGTGATCTCCGGCGAGAGGTCGTCGAGGTTCGTCTCCAGGCGGGTGACGCTGTCGGTGTCGTAGCCGCCGGGCATAACGCGCTATTCCGGGACGAGTTCGCCGAGCACCGCGCGCAGGACATTCGGGCGCGAGTCGAGGTGCCGGGTGCCGACGCCGTAGCCGATTTTTTCGGTCTTCATTTTCGGCATCGGGCCAAACGACGCGCCAAACTCCGCGACGATGGCCGCGCCGGTGGGCGTGATGAGTTCGTGCGGCTCGTCGATCTGGCTGAGCGGGATGCCGGCGAGGATTTCCAGCGTGGCCGGCGCGGGCAGCGGGAAAGTGCCGTGCGCACATTCGATGGTGCCGCGGCCTTCGTGCAGGCTGGAGACGAAAACCTTTTCCACGCCGAGCGCCTCCAGCCCCACGCAGGCGCAGACGATGTCGGCGATGGAATCGAGCGCGCCGACCTCGTGAAAGGTCACGTCTTCCGCGGGCATCCCGTGGATTTTTCCCTCGGCCACCGCGATGCGCAGGAAGATGCCGAGCGCGTGCTTTTTGACGAAAGGCGAAAGCTCGCTCGCCTCAATGAGCGCGCGAATCTGACCGTGGCTGCGCCCGTGCGCGTGGTGGTGGTGATGGGGCGCGTGGTCCTGCACCTCGGTGCCGTGATCGTGATCGTGGGTATGACCGTGGTCATGCTCCCCGTGCTCGTGTTGCGCGTGGTGATGCTCCTCATGTCCGGGGCTGTGCGCGTGCCCATGATCGTGATCGTGGTCGCAGCAGTGCTGATGCTCGTGCCCATCCTGCGCGGGCGTGTGGGTCGCGCCTTCGTGAATGCCAAATTTCACGCCTTCGATATTCTGCCGCTGCTCGCGCTCGAAGTGCATGTGGAAGTCGCCGAGTTCGAGCTTCGACAGCTCCCACTCAAGCGCGGAGGGCTTCACGCCGAGATCGACCAGCGCGCCGACGGTCATGTCGCCACTGATTCCGGAGAAGCAATCGAGGAAGAGAATTTTCATTTCAGATGTTGGATTTCAGATTTCAGATTGGTGCGACGGGCGCGCTCAGGACGTTTGGCGCGCGGAGATTTCCCGCAGGCTGACCGCGCCGTCGTAGAGCGCCTTGCCGATGATGCAGCCGTAGAGCCCAGGCATCGCGGCCAGCCGCAGCACATGCTCGGCCGTGCCCACGCCGCCGCTGGCGATGAGCTGGCAGTGCAGCGCGCCGAGCATCTTTTCCGTCTCGGCGAAATTCGGGCCGGTGAGCATGCCGTCGGTGGCGATGTCCGTGTAGATGATCGTGCCCGCGCCGGCGTCCTCGGCGCGGCGCGCGAGGTCCAGCGCCGTGAGCGCGGATTCCTCCGTCCATCCTTTCACCGAGACCATGCCGTTCTTCGCATCAATCCCCACCGCCACCCGCTCCCCGCCAAACTCCCGCGCCATGTCCCGTACAAAATCCAGCGACTCCGCCGCCCGCGTGCCAATAATCACCCGCGCCACACCCGCCTCGATGGCCCGCCGGATCGCCGCCTCGCTGCGCATCCCGCCGCCGAGTTCCACCGGAAACTTCACCGCCGCGCAGATCGCCCGCACCGCGTCCAGATTGCGCTGCTCCCCGCTGAACGCCGCATCGAGATCCACGACGTGCAGGTAGTCGCCGCCCTCGCTTTCCCACCGCCGCGCAAACGCCGCCGGATCGCGCGAATACACCGTCTTCTCCGCCGCCCTGCCCTGGCGCAGGCGCACGACTTCGCCGGACATGAGATCGATGGCGGGCAGGAGGATCATTTCGGAGACGGGAAAAAGGCTGGGTATTTGGTGAAAAGGAAGCGCGTCGTTCGCCGCGCACCGCAGTCAGTTAGTCGGCAAACCCGCCGGCTGCAAGAGTGGCGAAAGGGATGGCATCCATTTCGCCGCAGGCTTTGGAGTGCGCGGACTTGTCCGCGCTTTGCGGCGGGAGGCAGCTTGCTGCCGCGGACGGGGTGTTCCGCGGGCAGGCCGGCACCCCCGTTGCACCTTCGCCCCGCGCGGACAAGTCCACTTCCTCCCAAAGCGCGGACAAGTCCGCGCACTCCAAAGCCTTCGGCGAAAACGCTCGTCTCCGCGAGATGCCCATCCTTCAGTCTTCCGCCATGAAAGCGTCCCCCGCCGTGCTCGCCCTCGCCAGCGCCCCAGCCGCCCCGCCCGTCGTAACGAATATCCGCGCCGCGCAGCTCGCCGAGACGAAGAACGTGGAAATCCTCTACGACGTGAGCGATGCGGATGGCGATGCGCTCACCATCGCGGTGCAGGTGAGCGGCGATTCGGGCGCGAGCTACACCATCCCGGCCACGGCGCTGAGCGGGCACCTCGGCGCGGGCGTCGCGCCGGGGGTGAACCGGCGCATCGTCTGGAATGCGGGCGCGGATTGGAACGGGCAGCTCGTGAGCAGCGCCAAAGTGCGCGTCACCGCCAGCGACGGCACCACCCTGGCCCCGCCGCCGGGCATGGTTTATATCCCGGCGGGGGTGTTTCAGATGGGGGATGCGAACGACGGTGTCGCGAATGCGCTGCCGCTGCATAATGTCACGGTCAACGCTTTTTTTATGGATCGCACGGAGGTTGCAAAGGAACTGTGGCAGGCGGTGCAGACTTGGGGTGCGGGAAATGGCTACGGCATAAGTGCTGGAGCTTTCAAAGCTAGCGGGCATCCCGTGCAGACAATCACATGGTATGACGCAGTGAAGTGGTGTAACGCGCGCTCTGAAAAAGAAGGACTAACACCGTGCTATTACACGGACGTTGCGCAGACAGCTATTCTCCGAGTCGGCACACCTAATTTAACGAACGACATGGTAAAATGGACGGCCAATGGCTACCGCCTGCCGAACGAGGCTGAGTGGGAGAAAGCAGCGCGCGGCGGGAACATGGGGTTACGCTATCCGTGGGGAAACACGGTCACCGGCAGCCAAGCTAATTACTCCAACAGTGGTGACCCTTTTGAAAGTGGTAGTGCTTATACGACGCCTGTCGCTTACTACAATGGCAGTCAGACGCCGGCGGGAGTTGATATGGTCAACGGCTATGGTCTCTATGACATGGCCGGAAATGTCTGGGAGTGGTGTTGGGATTGGTATGGCAGCACCTATTACGGCGATCCCACCGCGAATAACAATCCGCACGGGCCGACGGCAGGCCCGGGACGTTGCTTGCGTGGCGGCGGCTGGAACCAGCCGACCTCCAATCTGTCTTGCGCCACTCGCGGTTACAACGGGGTCGCGCCAGAAAACGCCTACCCTGACTATGGCTTCCGGTCTGTGCGGGGACTTTAGCATTGGCCCCGCCGCCATGAGCCGAGCCCATTCCAAAGCGGCCCCAGCCCGCCCGCAGAACCCCCCATCCCCGGCAGCAAGCTGCCTGCCCCCGCAAAGCACGGCCCAGTCCGCGCACTCCAAAGCCTCCGGCGAAAACGACCGATGGTTTTGCGAGCGGAGCGACCTTTGCCAAGCCTCCGGCGAAACCACGCGCCGCTTTCGCAAGCGCCGCGAGCTTTGGAATGCGCGGAGAGTGACACAGGCTTTCCAGCCTGTGATCCCAAGCCCTCCGCCGCAGGCGCACACTCCTCCCCCAGCCGCCCGCCTCCACACGATGCGAGCACAGCCTGCCGGCTGTGGCCGGGAACGATCACGGGCTGGAAAGCCCGTGCCACAATGAAGCCGCGCCTTTACCTCGAAACAACAATCCCGAGCTACCTCGTGGCGCGGCCCAGCCGGGACGACATCATGCGCGGTCAGCAGGCGGCGACGCGGGAGTGGTAGGAGCACCGGCGTGATGCCTGCGAGCTTTTCGTCTCCCAGTTTGTGGACTTCGAGGCGCAGCGCGGGAATGAAGAAATGGCGCGGGCGCGCATTGCCGCGATCGACGGACTGCCGCGCCTTCCGGTGACGGAGAGTGTCCGCGAACTCGCGTCGGAAATCC
>JAYWEB010000038.1:0-5934 GCA_043779575.1 Chthoniobacter sp.
GGAGCAGATCGCGGAGGGGACGGCGGCGATCGTGAAGCTGCTGCGGGAGAAATGTCCGGCGACGAAGATCCTGCTGCTGCGGATTTTTGCGCGGACGAATGTCTATAAGAAACCCGACGGCACCGAGCGCGGGAGCGCGGAGAAGCGCTTCGCCACGAACCTGCGAGCGGGCGAGCTGGTGGCGAAGCTGGCCGACGGAAAGAGCGTATTTTCTCGATGTGAACCACGCCTTTCTCCGGCTCGACGGGATGCTCGATCCGAAGCTGATGCCCGACCAGCTCCACCCGTCGCCCGACGGCGCGCGGGCGTTTGACGCGACCTTCGCCGGCTGACCGCCCGTCAGCCAGGCCTGGCCGCGCAGCAGGTCGGTGAGATATTTTCCCGACGCCAGCTCCTCCACGCGGTCGAGATTGAGCAGCGCCATCTGCCAGTCGCCATGCTGGCCGTTCACGTCGGCGAGTGCAAAGTGCAGCCGCGCATCGGCCGGTTTTTTTTCCAGCTCCGCGGCCAGTTGCGCGAGGCGCTCGTGGTAGCCGCCGTGTCCGAGCGCCCGCCCGGTCAGCATCGCTAGGAGCAGGCCCGTAGCGAGCGCGAGCCGGCGCAGCCAATGGCCCCGCGTGGCGAAAAATGGGGGCAGGCGCGGCGCGGCGGCGGTCATGGAAAAGACAGGCCTGCGGCGGGGGAACGAGGTGCAAACCGTTCGAAGGTAAGAGGCAAGCTCCGCACTTCCACTGAAAACTTCCACGGCAGATGAGTGGGCATCTGCGCGAGGCCAGCGGGGCGCATTTTTTCCCGACGAAACAGTTGCCACCGTCCGCCGCCGATGCTCTTATTCCGCCCCGGCTTTCCGGTCGGCAGGCACTCGTAGCTCAATTGGATAGAGCATCTGACTACGAATCAGAAGGTTCCGTGTTCGAGTCACGGCGAGTGCACCACCGGCAGCCAGCCGCCGGTCGCCTGGATGGGTGGCTGCCCCTCGCCCTTCGTGACCCATGCGGCCAGGGCGAGCGGGGTGTCGGAGGTTTTTTCGGGGAGTGAAAGCGAGGCGGTGCAGGCCGGGCCAGCGGAGGTCAGCGCGGAGGTGGCGAGGTGCAGGACGGTGAAATCATGGCGCTGCTTGCGCCCGCGGTTTTCGCCGCGCTGCACGTCGGATTCGAGATTGCCGCCGAGGAGGGCCAGTTCCACCTGGAGCGACTTGGGTGCGGCGCCGACCGGGGTGAAAATCACCTCGGCATGCGTGCGGTCGCGCAGGGTGACTTGCAGCCGCCCGACCTTCCCCGCGCCGGGCGCGGGCAGCGGCGCGCGACCGTTCCAGTCGCGCCACTCGCGGCCATTGAGCACGAAGCCGGGGGTATAAACCGCGTTGCTGCGCCACGCCGCGGCGTAGCGGCGCTGGCGCTCGGAATTCGCGCGCGAGGCAAAGCGGTCCGGCCAGCCGAGACCGTTCCAGTAATCCACATGGAAGACCACGGGCACCACGCTCTTCCACAAGTCCGGGCTCGCTTTCAGCCGGCTCATCCAGGCGTCCGCCGGCGGGCAACTGCTGCAGCCTTCCGAGGTAAAAAGCTCGACGAGCGCGACCGGCGTCTCCGCGCTCTCGAAGGTGAGCGGGGCGGCGCAAAGAGGCGCGGCCATGAGCAGCATGGCGGTCAGGGTGAGGGTGGTTTTCATGCGGTGGTTTTTTGGGAGATGGAAAGCTGGGCGCGGCGGCACGGTGGCAGCGGCGCGCACGAGACTGGGAATATGCACAACCGTGTCCTATTCCCGGCGGTGCGCTTCCAAACGCGACGCGGCGCAGGGAAAAAGGCGGGCGCAGCGCCGGAGTTTTCCCTCTCGTTCCCAAAGTTAGCGCAGCGCTTTGGGAGCGGATGGGTGAGGCGAAACTCTGTTTCGGTGCGGGCGAGCGCAGTGGCGTGGATGAATGCAGCAGCCCGCATCAACGACGGCTGTCGCTCCCAGGTCGTCGGGATTGGGGGATGAGGTCGTAGGTGGGGCGGGTCGTGCCGTCTTTGAAGGTGACGCCGACGGGGCAATACGGGACGCCAGTCTCGTGCTGTTGCCCGCGGGTCGAGAGCGAGGTGATGCCGTAGGAGGCGACGGGGCGAACTTCGCCGGGGTCGCTGATGCCGTCGGCATTGCGATCACGCCAGAGGGCGAGCGCGGTGAGTTCGGGTCCGCTGATGACTCCGTCCTGGTTGTCATCGAGGAGCGCGAGTGCCTCGTAGCCGTCCGAGCAGAAGAGGAGAAACGAGCGGCTGCCGAACATTTGGATCGCGGAGGTGATTTTTCCCGAGTTTCGCGGGTCGAAGACGAGCCAGGCGGCGGCGTTGGTGATCCACGGCCATTCGAGCTGGCGTCCGGTGCCGTCGAGATCAAAGCGGACGCTGGCCTCACGGTCCACGAGGGCGTCTAAAGTGTCGCGATCGCCGACCGGGATGACCAGCGGGGTGATGGCACGCGGAAGGGCCAGAAGTTTTTCTTTCCGCTCTTTGATCAGGGCGATTTCGTCAGCGCTTTTTGCGGGGTCGAGGAGGGGGATGAGATAGCCGACGGTCTCGACATAGACGAAATTTCCGAGCCCGCCCTGGCTTTTGCTCTCAATCTCCCACGCGGCCACGGCGACTTCGCGATAAAGGGCGACGGCGGCGGGTTTTTCCCCGGCCTGATCCTGGCACCAGGCGAGGCCGAGCTTGATGGTGGTGTCAGTGGGCTGGACGGCGAGCGCCTTCCGGTAGGTTTCGATGGCCGTGGCGAGGTGGGCCTTGGCGATCTCCGCTTTTTCCCCGTCGCCGGCCTGGACATTTTTGCTGTAAGGCACATGGGGTGGCTCATACCCGAACCAAGGCTGGTCGGTTTTCTTTCCGTCCCACCCGCTCCACGTTTTCACGGCATCAGCGTCCCCGATCTTGCTCGCGTAGGCCATGGCATGGGTGCGGGCGAGTTGGTGGAGGACTTCTTTATTTGCGGGTTCCGCCTTGGCGCGCTCCCCGAGATTGGTGAGCAGGCGCTGCAGCGGGATGTCTTTGAGTTCCGGCTGACCGTACTTACCGTGCGCGGGAAGGGAGGCCAAGATGGCAAGGATGAGGATGAGGAAGGCTTTGTTCATGGAGGTGGTGTGGGCGAGAGCAATGTGAAAAGCTACTGCGTGCAAGGAATGGTTTTGGGAACTCAAGCGGAAGGCAGAGCTGGCGGATCGCTGAGGCGTGGCTACGACAGCCGCAGGTCGCAGGTGATGAGACGCGCGTGGAGGCTTTTGCAGGGGCTGGGGTTCGGAGGCGGCTCGGGTTCGTCGGATGCGGGGGCGAAGTGGCGCTGGTCGTGGTCGAGTTGGTAGTGGGTCGCTTTTTTCCCACGCGTGATCGTGAGGTGGAGCGGCAGGTGCGGGGGGATGCCGGGGTGGAGGGAAGGGTGGAGCGCGGTGCGGCGGTAGCGGAGGCCGGCGCCGGCCTGGCCGCCGGGGAAGCGGCGGAGCGGGAGGGCGCGGCCTTGGACGCGGATGTGGCACGCGGCGGCGAAGGCGGGGCTGGCGGTGAATTCGAGGCGCTCGATGGAGGTATCCACGAAGCGGCTGGTGCTGCCGCCTTCGAGCGGGGTCTCGCAGAGCAGCGGCCAGCCCTCGTGCGCGCGGCGGATGGTGAGGGTGGCGTCGCCGTCGGCGTGGTGGAACAGGACGGGGAAACGCCAGGCGAAGATCTCGCGGAAGATTTTCGCCGGCAGCGCGAAGCCGGCGCGGCGGAGGTCGCGGAGCACTTTGCCAAAGTCCGCCCAGAGGTGCGCGGGGAGGAAAAAGGCGTCGTGCAGTTTGTCGCGGTGATCGGTGAGGGGCGCGGTGAACGGGCGCGCGAGCAGATGCGCGGCGAGGGCGTGCCAGAGCAGCGCGACGGCGGACATCCAGGCGGCGTGGGGCAGCGATTCCACGGCGCGAAACTCGATGAGCCCGCGGCAGCCGCCCTCGACGGTGGGGTTCCAGAATTTGTCGAAGCTCGTCTCGCTGCGGTGGGTGTTGCCGGAGCTGTCGGTGTGCAGATGGCGGAGCGTTTCGCTGATGATCTGGCGGTGGTCGCCGGGCGGGAGCTGCCCGAGAAAGCGGTAGGCCATTTCGAGATCGTAGAGCGTGCTGGCGCACTCGTCGGGGCGCGGAGCCTGCGAGGAGGGGCCGACGTATTGGCCGGTGAAAAGGTAGGCGAGCGAGGGATGCTGCTGCCAGTAGCGGAGCATGGAGACGATCCACGCGGGGTGGGTGAAGAGCGGGTTTTCGTCGAGGCTCGGGCCGCCGAAAAGCAGGTGGTTGCCGCCGCCGGTGCCGGTCTGTTCGTCGGGGGAGATTTGCTTGAAGGAGCGCAGGCCGGCGGCGGCGCAGGCGCGCTCCAGGGTGTCGAGCCAGGCGGCGTAATGGCGCCAGGTCGCGCAGGGCGGGAGATTGATTTCGAGGACGCCGGGATCGGAGGCGATGCCGAGTTTGGTCCACGTTCCGGCTTCGTCGTCGGGGACGTAGCTGGCGAAAATGGCCGCGCCCAGCCGCGTCTCGCGGAGCGCGGCGGCGATGTGCCCGACGAGCGCGAGCCAAGGCTCCTGCAACAACGGCGGGAGAAAGGCGTGCAGCGCGCCGTCCTTGATTTCGATGGTGAGCGCGCGGCGGTTCGCGTGCTCCGGCAGATCGGCGAGCGGCAGCCGCAGGCCGGCGTGACCTTCGGCGCGCAGCAGCCCGATGGTTTCGCCGAGCGTCCAGTTCTCGCTCACGAAACCGGTGTCGTCGTGATCGAGCGGGAGCACGCGGACGGGGCGGGTTTCGTCGAGCGGATCGACGCCGCGAATCCAGCCGGACGCGAGGCCGAGACGGTGGAGGAGGTTTTCGGCAAAGCGCGCAAACGCGGTGGCGTCGGGCGCGGCGGGTGACGCTGGCGCGGGTTGCGCGAGCGCGGGGACGAGCGCGGTGCCGTCGCGGTTCCAGACGAGATTGATCGCCCAGCGCGGGTTGACTTCGCCGGGGTAGAACTTCCCCGGAGAGAAGACGGGCACAGCGTTCGGGAGCGCCTGCGCGATGAGCGCGCCGGCCAGCGCGTAGCCGTAGCGGAGCTTCGTGGGGCCGAGCGCGGTGATGCTCCACTCGGGGCCCTGCGGATCGAGCGGCACGTAAGTCGGCTCGCCGCCGAGGGTGAGCTTTACGCCGTGGGCGGCGAAGGTGGCATCGACCCGGTCGGCAACGCGGGCGAGGGCTTGGGGGATCTTCATGGCGGCAGGACTTGGAGCGAGGCGGTCATGGTCTGGGACACATGATGATCGGCAAAATACTTGCCATGCACCGGCGAGATGTCGGCGGGCGTGAGGCCGACGGCGGCGGTGAGGTGGTGATGGTTGCAGAGGTAGCCATTCGTCGGATCAAAGCCCAGCCAGCCCGCGCCGGGCAGATACAGCTCGGTCCACGCGTGGAGTGCGCCCGCGGCGCGCTTCTCCCCCTCGCCGAATTCGCACAGGTAGCCGCTCGCCAGCCGCGCGGCCAACCCCAGCCCGCGCGCGACCTCCGCGAGCAGCACCGCGAAGTCCCGGCACGACCCGCGGCCCAGCCGCAGCGTCTCCTCCGGCGCGTGGGCCGCGCCCTCCTCGCGCCGCTCATACGCCAGCTCGCGGTGCAGCGCTTCATTGAGCGCCACGAGCGTCTCCACGGTCGGCTGCGCTCCGGCGGGCATTTTCCAAAAAGGCAGCGCCAGCCCCGGCCCCGCGCTGAGATACGGCGCGAGCACCTGCGCCTCGCCCGGCGTGTAGGCAAAGGGCAGCGTGAGCGCGTGCGAGGCGAGGAGGAAGTCGAACGCATTGCGTTCCGCGACCTCCAGCTCGATGGCGAGCGAGGCGGCGAGCAGCGCACTTTTGCCGGGATAGAAAACGGACGCCACCTCGTTGTCGAAAAGATCGCGCCGCAGGCTCACGGTCGCGCCG